>JAZLEE010000103.1:0-5307 GCA_045615085.1 Candidatus Aphodosoma sp.
TGCTGCACTAAGCACACGCCATTGCATATAATAGCGAAGGTCTTCGATGCGAGCTGTATTCATAATCTCGATTGATTTGCGAATAGGCTCTTCTTGTGATACGCTAAGTTCTTTAACATCTGCACAACCAAGTGTTTCAAAATATGTATCCCAGCAGAAACCAGGGAACGATGCTTTGAGCGAATCTGTTGTATAGAGGTGATAGTTAGCATATGAATCACGAAGTTTCTCTTGTGAGAAATGTGCAAGAGCCAATTGACGTTCAATCATCATAACTGCTTGAGCTGCTTCGCTTGATTGTACATTATCAAAACCTGCAAGCGCAAACATTTTTTGAATATGATTGAGGTATTCTGCTTGAATTTCAATCATTTTGTCGCTCGACTCAAAATAATAGTCACGGTTGCCCATACCGATACCTGCTTGGTATGTTTGCAAAAGGTTACGTTTTGCATCCATAATGTCTGCATCTACAAACACTTGGAAGAAGATATCATAAAGGTCTTCACCCATAAGTGCAGCAATACCTTTTACGTCCGAAATTTCAGCAACACGTTGAAGTTCAGCTTTCACTGGTTCATAACCTTCGGCATTAAGACGGTCTGCGTCCATTGCTACGTTATAAAAGTCACCAATTTTTTGAGCCTCTGTGCCTACTTCGTGTTGACCTGCAGCAATCTCTGCAATAAGGTCGTTAAGACGAGCAATGTTGTCTTGACCAAGTTTGTCAAACGAACCAAAACGAGAATACTCACCTGTCAATGGATTGAGTTTCATCCAACCACCACATGCATATTGATAAAAGTCAGCACCTTTATCTGCTGTAGTGTCAAGATTCTCTGCGCGAATACCTGCCGATAATTCTTTAGGTGAATTAGCACAACCTGCAGCTAAAAATGCAGCAGCAAGCATAGGAAAAAAGAATTTTTTCATGTTAGTATAATTTATTATTAATGATTGATTATCTCTATAAATCAAATAGTTATATACAATTAAAGCAAAATGAGAATATAATCCTCAATTACTGCGCAAAGTTACAACAAAAAATCAGAATAACCAAACATTTTATCGTTTTTCGATAAAACATTCACTCTTATTTGTATTTTTGCAAATAATTTCCTATCTTTGCACATTAAATTTACTTACTCAAATGAAAAAAATCACATTCTCTCTGCTCATTATCACAATAGCTACTCTCATCACCGCCACTATACTCGAAAAACTCTACGGCACTCCTTGGGTAGCTACCAACATCTACGGCTCATGGTGGTTCATCATGCTTTGGACTATCCTATCCATCACTGCCCTCATCTACATTATTCAACGTCGCCTATATCAACGTCCTATCACACTACTTTTACATCTCTCTTTCATCACAATTCTCATTGGCGCAGCCATTACCCACTATTTTGGCACACATGGACAAATCCATCTCCGTACCAGCGAAGAACCTAAAAACACTTTTATAGACACCTATTATCAAAACAAACAACTACCTTTCTCACTCTCTCTCGAACAATTCAGCATAATCCCTTATCCTGGCACAACCAACCCAATGGACTACGTGTCACATATCAAGATATCAAATGCACTACACGAAGTTTCTATGAACAATATTCTCAAATATCGTAACTACCGCTTCTACCAATCATCCTACGATCCCGACCATCAAGGCACAATTCTCTCAGTATACCACGACCCATACGGCATCACTATCACCTACATTGGCTATGCCCTACTATTCATATCAATGACTCTATTCCTATTTAATAGGTTCATCTCTCTCAAAAAAAAGGAAGAAAATAAATAAATTTATGAAGCACATCAAACTCATAATACTAATAATCTTGCAATGTGCATTCACTATAATAGCACATTGCCAAACCACCCTACCTCGCGATGTAGCCGACGCATTTGGCAATCTACTTGTCTATCACAACAACCGTATCTGCCCAATGCAAACTCTCGCACGCGACTACGCTATCAAACTCACAGGCAAACCTACATACAACGACTTATCTGCAGAGCAAGTGCTCACTGGTTTTATTTTCTATTACGACGAATGGGCTGCACAACCTATATTCAAAATCAAAGGTAAAGAGGTGCGCAACACCCTAGGTATCGATGGCAAATATGCTTGTATGAATGATTTTATATCTACTCACGGCTATAAACTCACCGGCACACAAGGCAAAAACTACTCCTCTGCCGACGAAAAATACAATCTTGCTCTAATGAATGCCACTGGCTCTCTCCTCCGTATATTTCCATATCAAACTCAAGACACGAAACACGAAACACAAGATACTCTATCTAACTGTCCCCTGAGTTAGGGGGACGAGCGAAGCGGAGGGGGTCTGTAAATCATTCCTCACTCCTCACTCCTCATTCCCCATTAATAAACTGGTTCTCCCCTGCCGACAATCTCCCATCCAATATGCCAGAGGCGCAATCGCTCTTTATCCATAAGTCAATGAGTCTCATTGCCAACTATATTGCTCATAATCAATATACCGAAGCCATTGACCTTCTACACAAAATCCGCCTCTACCAGGAGAAACAACTCGGTTCTATCGCCCCATCCAATGCACGTCTAAAAGTCGAGCGAGTTTATAATCATTTCAACTACAACCGTCTATTCGCTATATTGCTAATGACTTTTGGTATCATTTTTTTTATATGGCATACCATCTCTCCAAACAAGTTTCTCAACCAAATAGAATGGCTAATACTTAGTCTTACAACCCTCTATCTTACCATTGCTATAACTTTACGAGGTATTATTGCAGGTCACTTTCCTCTTGCTAATGGATTCGAAACCATGCAATTCCTCGCCCTCATCGCTACACTAATACCTTTTATATCACTACTAAAATTAAAAAAACAACTAAAAACAAAAGAAACAAATAATTCTCAATTCAATAACTCCTCATTCCTCATTCCTCATTCCTCATTAATATCTGGTATCGCCCTAATGGTGGCCACTATGAGTGAACTCAACCCTCGCATCACACAACTCATGCCCGTGCTCCAATCACCATTACTATCCATCCACGTAATGGTCATTATGATATCCTATGGCCTTTTCGCCCTTATTGCATTAAATTCAATAACCGAACTAATTAAAATGCGAAATAGTTCTAATAATTATGAATTATGCATTATTAACTATAAATTAAATATAATTGCTCTCTTCCTTTTGACTGCTGGCATCTTCATCGGTGCTATTTGGGCAAATATGTCATGGGGTCGCTACTGGGGTTGGGACCCCAAAGAGGTATGGGCACTCATCACTATGCTCATCTATTCACTCCCACTTCATCGCGCATCATTGCCAATCTTCCGCAATCCACGCTTCATGAATTGGTACTTCATCCTCGCCTTTCTATCAGTCATAATCACCTACTTCGGCGTCAACTTCCTCCTCGGCGGACTACACTCATACGCATAATCATAGATACAAAAAAGAGGTTAACTAGCTAGTTAACCTCTTTTTTATTTATCTTAAATATCACCCCTCAACCAATTTCTTCACTTTATGTGCTAACGATGTTGGCGAAGTGACCATAATTTGTTTATGATTTTTTACTAAATATGCTTCAAATTCAGGTGTTAATGGAATGTTCAACAATATATTAACACTACCATCTATTTCCTCTTGTTCAAGGCGTTGCGATTGATGTAATGGATTGCGTAATATGCCTTCGGCGCGCTCGTAGTCAACCCAGAGACGCACCATCGTAGGCTCTATATTTCTGCCACCAAATAGCTCTGGACGCTCCATATCTGCGCATTCGGCTATCTGACAATGAAGGTCAAACAACTTCTCACCTATCTTCTCCATACGTGCAAATGCACAATAGTCGCGAATTGTCTCTAATGCCATCTCAAGATTTTTTCTATCCATATCGGTCAATACCTGATTGACAAGCGAGTAATTCTCATCCTTATAAATATAATACTTCTTATCAACCACCACAATAGGAGCCGAATACCCTCTCTCGGCACTACGCATCAACTCTAAGTCGGCTTGCACCGAACGACGCGAATTTTTCTCAGTAGACGAACACGCCTCAATTAAATCATCAAGACTCCATTGACGACTTCTATCACGAAGACAACGATCAATAATAAGCAAACGTTTAATATTCATAATTCTAAATATCTATGGTCTATACAAGGTTTATCAACTGTTGACTTTTGACTGTTGATTTTAACATTGCAAATTTATGAATAATTTTTGATATACGCAAAACTTTTGCGGAAAAGATTTTACAAAAAGACAAAATAACAAAATATCATGTATAATAAATAATCAAACGCAAATCATCATAAATTATTCATTAACAAAATATTTACGATTAATTAATGGAAATTTACGTTAAAATCTTATTTTAATCTCCTCATGTCTCAACAAAAAAAGAGCCATCAGACGTACAAAGTCCAATGGCTCAAATATTTATGGATTACTAATTGAATTAGAGTAATGTTTTGATTTCAGCAGCAACTTTCGCAGGTGTGAAACCAAGTTTTTCGTCAAGCACTGTATATGGTGCAGAGAAACCAAATGATTCGAGACCGAATACTTTGCCGTTTTCGCCAACCAAGCCCATGAGGTTAACTGGCAAACCTGCAGTAAGACCGAAACGTTTAACGCCACAAGGCAATACTTCGCGTTGGTATTCAACTGGTTGTGAGCGGAACAAACCTTCTGAAGGAACAGAAACGATGCTCAAACGTACACCCTCTGCGCGCAACAACTCAGCAGCCTCAGCCAATGTAGAAACTTCAGAACCAGAAGCAACACAAACAACTTGTGGATCTTCGTCAGCCGATACTACATATGCACCACGTTCAGCTCCACGTGCTTCTACTGCGCGGTCACCTGGAAGGTCTTTAATATTTTGACGAGAAAGAATCATTGCTGTTGGAGTTGACATGTTTTTCATCATCATGTCATAAGCCACTGTAGTCTCTTCTACGTCAGCAGGACGCAATACGAGTACAGAGTTGTTACCACTATGGTTTTTCAATTTTTCCATCAAGCGGATTTGTGCTTCTTGTTCCACTGGTTCGTGAGTAGGACCATCTTCACCTACGCGGAATGCATCGTGACTCCAAATGAATTTCACTGGCAATTCCATCAACGCAGCCATACGAACTGCTGGTTTCATATAGTCAGAGAATACGAAGAATGTACCGCAAGCAGCTAATACACCACCGTGCAATGCCATACCAAGGCACAAACAAGCCATTGTCAACTCTGCCACACCTGCTTGAAGGAAGGCTCCAGAGAAGTCGTCTTTA
>JAZLEE010000104.1:0-12065 GCA_045615085.1 Candidatus Aphodosoma sp.
TATCAACATCTCGAGGCTTTATTTTGGAGCGGGGATTTATGTAATTTTGCAGTGCCACTGCAAAATTACATAAAATACTTTCGACTCGCAATCTTTTTAGGTGTTTTTTTTGTTTAGTTATGTTTTTTTTGTATCTTTGCAGATTAAAATAAAATGCGATAGGAAGATGAACGAAGAAAAATATTCGCTACTTAATAAAATTGATAGTCCGGCTGACTTAAAGAATTTAGGTTCAGAAAGTTTGCCTCAGGTGTGCGATGAGTTGCGCCAATATATTATTGAACAGTTGGCAACGAACCCGGGACACTTGGGGTCGTCGCTCGGTGTGGTGGAGTTGACAGTTGCACTACATTATGTGTTCAACACGCCATACGACCGCATCGTGTGGGACGTAGGACACCAGGCGTATGGACACAAAATATTGACAGGACGACGCGAGGCATTCAAAACAAATAGAATGTTCAAGGGATTGTGTGGTTTCCCGAATCCGAAAGAGAGCGAATATGACTCGTTCGGCACAGGACACTCATCGACCTCGATATCGGCGGCATTGGGGATGTCGATTGCAGCAAAATTGAAGGGCGAGAATAGAGAAGTGGTAGCTGTGATTGGCGATGGTTCGATGACAGGAGGATTGGCTTTCGAGGGATTAAATAATGCATCGACTAACCCTAATAATTTGCTTATCGTACTAAACGACAACAATATGGCTATTGACCCAATAAAAGGAGGATTAAGCCACTATTTGACTTCGATACATTACTCGAAGACATACAACGATATAAGACATGGGGTGTACAAAGGATTGAAAAAGGTGGGATTGATGTCAGAAGCAAACAGAAACAGATTATTAAGATTGGGCAATTCATTAAAAAGCCTACAAGCCAATGCTACACAAAATAATATCTTCGAAGGATTGAATATCAGATATTTCGGTCCAGTGGATGGGCACGATGTGTTGGAATTGACGCATGTATTGTCGCAACTGAAAAAATATAGTGGTCCGAAGGTGTTGCACATCATAACCAAGAAGGGCAAAGGATATAAACCTGCAGAAGAGGAGGTTACGACATGGCACGCACCTGGGGTGTTTGACGTCAAAACTGGTGAGCGCATAAAGAAACGCGCAGAGGGCGAACCGCCACTATTTCAGGAGGTGTTTGGACACACACTGTTGGAATTGGCTCGCATGAACGAGAAAATAGTGGGCATTACGCCTGCGATGCCATCGGGATGCTCGATGAACATAATGATGAATGCAATGCCAGAGAGAACATTTGATGTGGGAATTGCTGAAGGTCACGCAGTTACATTCTCGGCTGGGTTGGCTAAAGAGGGGTTGATGCCATTCTGCAACATATATTCGAGTTTCATGCAAAGGGCATACGACAATGTGATACATGATGTGGCGTTGCAAAATTTGAATGTAGTGTTCTGCTTAGATAGAGCTGGTATTGTGGGAAATGATGGAGCTACGCATCAAGGACAATTTGACTTGACAATGTTCCGCTGCATACCTAATATGACAATTGGTGTGCCTCGTAATGAGCATGAATTGAGAAACTTGATGTACACGGCTCAACAGAAAGATATGGGTCCGTTCATGATACGATATCCTCGCGGCAAGGGTATTCTTGCTGATTGGAAGAACAAAATGAAAGAGGTGGAAATAGGCAAAGGAGAAGAGATGCGTGCAGGCAAGGAGATTGCTATTGTGGGCGTGGGTCCTATACTCTACACTGCACAAAAAGCAATCGAACAAATTGAAGCTGAGAGAGATGATGTGAAAATTGGATTGTATGACCTACGATTTGTGAAACCTCTTGATAGAGATTTGCTACGCAAGATTGGTGATAATTATAGCAAAATCTATACTATTGAAGATGGTACTATGATTGGTGGTGTAGGTTCGGCTGTAGAAGAGTGGATGATGGACAATGGTTATAAGCCTAATATTGTGAGACTTGGATTGCCAGATGAATTTGTTGAACATGGATCGCAAGCTGAATTGTATGGAATGTTGGGATTGGATGTGGAAGGAATAGTGAAGAGAATGAGGAATGAGGAATGAGGAATGAGGAATTAAAACTTAAAAATTTTTATCGAACAAAAGAATGTGCGAAGCGGATAGATCTTATATCTCGTTACTCGCTACTATAAATCTAAAATATGAAAATTATTATTGTTGGAGCAGGTGAGGTCGGTCGTTATGTGGCTAAGATGCTATCGAACGAAAGCCATGATATCACGATAATGGATGAATTGGAGGAGCAACTACAAGACCTTGCCTCGAACTACGATGTTATGTCGCGCGTTGGATCACCAACCTCGATAAATGACTTACAAATGTGTGGGGTGAGAAATTGTGACTTGTTCATTGCTGTAACTCCATCGGAGAGTGTGAACACATCGGCTTGCATGATTGCACACAACCTTGGAGCAAGAAAAACAGTTGCCAGAATTGACAACTACGAATATCTACAACCAAAAAACAAAGAACTATTCAAAAAGATGGGTATCAACAAGTTGATATACCCTGAAGTGCTTGCAGCAACAGAAATTGTACAATCGCTACAACGCAGTTGGATACGCGAATATCGCACATTCAGCAACGAGGCATTGGTGCTTGTGTGTGTTAAGGTTAGAGAAAATTCAGAGATTATAAACAAGGTATTCAATACTGGATATTTCAACCATAGTATGTTCCGAATCGTGGCCGTAAAACGCCACACAACAACTATCATACCTAGTGGTAATGACCAAATATTGGCAAATGACTTGGTGTATTTTATCTGCACAAAGGAGAATTTGGAATATGTGAGAAATGCTGCAGGTAAAACAAATTTTGACATCAAGAATATAATCATTATGGGCGGATCGAAAATTGCACTAAAAACAGTGCAATATTTACCTAACGACATAGATGTCAAGATAATAGAAAACAACAGAGAGCGTTGTTATGAATTGGCCGACCGCACAGATACGCTGATAATACACGGAGATGGTAGAAATATTGACCTATTGAAAGACGAAGGAATTGAGGATGCAGATGCGTTCATTGCTTTGACCGACAATTCGGAAACAAACGTGTTGGCATGCTTGGCTGCGAAACGATTTGGTATTCGCAAAACTATAGCCGAAGTGGAAAATATTGACTACATTGATTTGGCAGATAATTTGGATATTGGTAGTATTATCAATAAAAAATTGATTGCAGCATCATACATATATCAAGAGACTTTGGACGAGGATGCATACGATGTGCAGTGCTTGACGTATTCGGATGCAGAGGTGGTGGAATTTGTAGTGAAAGCCGGTGATAGAATTACAAAAGATAGAGTTAGAAATTTGAATTTGCCTGAAGATGTGAACATTGGAGGCGTGGTGCGCAATGGCAAAGGATATATCGTGAGCGGAAATACAGTAATATTGCCAGGAGACCATGTGGTGATATTTTGTAAGGCTACGTGTGTACAAAAATTGGCAAAATTCTTTAATTAATAAGCAGTGTGCAAGAAATAGGGAGTAAGAATTAAATTATAAAAAAAATGACAAAAGCTTTTAATTGGGGACAGGTGTTTAGGATATTGGGAGTGCTTCTGTTAACGGAGGCATTGCTGATGTCGTTGTCGGCAATTGTGGCATATATATATGGCGAAAACGACTTAATAGCAATTGTTGAATCGTCGGTAATCACAGCATTGGCGGGTATAGCGGGTATATTGATTGGTGGAAAAACGACTAAACACTTTGGAACTCGCGAGGGATATCTCGTTGTGGGATTGGTATGGATTGTTTTCTCAATATTTGGCATGTTGCCTTTCAAGTTAAGTCATTACATTCCAAGCACGACCGATGCTTTTTTTGAAACCATGTCGGGATTTACGACAACGGGTGCAACGATATTGAAAGATATAGAGCTTCTACCCCATGGATTGCTATTTTGGCGTAGCATGATGCAATGGATGGGTGGTATGGGAATTGTGGTACTTTCGTTGGCAATATTACCTATGTTTGGCGCTGGGATGCAACTATTTGCGGCAGAAGTGCCTGGCATTACATACGACAAATTGCAACCTCGCATAACAGATACAGCCCGCAGATTGTGGGAATTATACTCGATATTAACCGCAATTTGTGCAATATTGCTCTATGTGGGTGGAATGGATGCTTTTGATGCCATTTGTCATTCGCTAACGACATTAGCCTCAGGAGGTTACTCTACGAAAAACGCATCTATCGCGTATTGGTCGTCGCCTGCGATTCAATATATAATCATCACATTTATGATTATTTCGGGAACAAACTTCTCGCTACTATATGGTGCTATAGTGCGCCGCCAGGGCAAAAGATTGATTCGTGACGAAGAATTTCGTACATATGTGCTATGTATAATCATGGTTGCTCTCACTATTTTCGTTGGATTGATGGCTACACGTACTATCGAAAATTTTGGTGATGCAGAAAAGAGTTTCAGAGATGCTATATTCCAAACCATTGCAACTATAACTACTACAGGTTTTTCGTCGTCAGACTACATGACATGGCACCCAATCTTATGGTTTATCATCTTACTTATTATTCCACTTGGAGCTTCGGCTGGTTCGACTTCGGGAGGTGTAAAAATCATCCGCATACACATCATTTTTAAGAATATATACTATGAATTCAAACGTGTGATGCACCCAAAAGCGATTAGACCTGTAAGAATGAATAAACGAATTATATCGGAAAATACACTATCGAATATATATGTATTTATTTCGATTTTTATTATTACTCTGATTGTTTCAACAATAATTTTAATGGCTACTGGCTTATCAACAAGCGAAGCTTTCGGCTGTTCGATAGCATCAATTGCTAATGTTGGTCCTGCTCTTGGAGACTTTGGTCCTGCGGGCACATATGCAGCACTACCCGACTTAGCTAAATGGTATCTTTCGATATTAATGCTAATCGGACGTTTGGAATTGTTCACTATATTGATACTATTCTTACCAGCATTTTGGAAGAAATAAAAAAAACGGCAGACTCTATAGAATCTGCCGTTTTTTTATAACTAAATAATTAATAGTTAGTTTTCTTTACTTCGAAGTGAGCTTGTGGGTGAGCGCATGCTGGGCATTCTACTGGGGCTTCTTTGCCTTCCATGATGTAACCACAGTTGCGGCATTGCCATGTTACGACTTCGTCTTTGATGAATACTTTGCCTTCTTCGATGTTGCGAACGAATGCTTGATAGCGTTCTTCGTGACCACGCTCTGCTACAGCGATATTACGATACATACGAGCGATTTCTGGGAAACCTTCTTCATCGGCTATATCAGCAAATTTTGGATAGTCGAGTGACCATTCTTCGTGTTCGCCTGCAGCTGCTGCCTTGAGATTGTCGAGAGTTTTACCGATTACGCCAGCAGGGAATGAAGCTGTGATTTCGCACATACCACCTTCAAGATGTTTGAACATACGTTTTGCGTGTTCTTTTTCTTGATCGGCAGTTTCAGTGAAAATAGCTGCGATTTGTTCGTAACCTTCTTTTTTTGCTACAGATGCAAAATAAGTGTAACGCATACGTGCTTGACTTTCACCTGCGAAAGAGCACATGAGATTTTTTTCGGTACGTGTACCTTTGATTGATTTTGACATAATTACTTTATTTAATGTTTAGTGATTAGTGTATAGTGTTAAGGGAGTGCAAAGATACGTATTTTAATTCATAATTCATAATTTTTTCGATTAAAATCTTTTAAAAAAATTTCAACTTTCAACTTTCAACTTTCAACTTTTTTTCGTATTTTTGTAGGTTAAATAATTATGCACTTTGAATTAGTCGTAAAGTTTTGACTATCAAAGATTTTATCACTGTATAATATAAACACATAATATAGATATGGAATACAAATTTCAGGAAATTGAGAAAAAGTGGCAACAATATTGGATTGATCATGCTACTTACAAGGTAGAGATTGACGAATCGCGTCCGAAATTCTATGTGCTTGACATGTTCCCATACCCATCGGGAGCGGGATTGCATGTGGGTCACCCACTCGGTTATATCGCATCGGATATCTATAGCCGCTATAAAAGATTGAAGGGTTTCAATGTGTTGCACCCAATGGGTTATGACGCATACGGTTTGCCTGCTGAGCAATATGCTATTCAAACAGGTCAACACCCTGCTATCACAACAGAAAAAAATATCGCTCGCTATCGCGAACAATTGGATAAAATAGGTTTCTGCTACGATTGGAGTCGCGAAGTTCGCACTTGCGAACCAGGTTATTACAAATGGACACAATGGGCTTTTGTGCAAATGTTTAACCATTGGTATTGCTATAGAGCAAATGCTGCTCGTCCGATTGCAATGTTGGTTGACATATTCAAAGAAGAAGGTAATGCTAAAGTTAAAGCAGCATGTAGCGAAACTCCAGTGTTTACTGCTGAAGAATGGAATTCGTGGGACGAACGTCGTCAACAAGAGGTGTTGATGAACTATCGTATTGCATATTTGGCTGACTTGAAAGTAAACTGGTGTCCAGCATTGGGTACTGTGTTGGCTAATGATGAAGTTAGTGAAGGTTTGTCGGTGCGTGGTGGTCACCCGGTAGAACAACGCGTGATGCGCCAATGGAGTTTGCGCGTGAGTGCTTATGCTCAACGCTTGTTGGATGGTTTGGACAATGTAGATTGGACTGACTCACTCAAAGAAACACAAAAGAACTGGATTGGTCGCTCGGAAGGTGCTGAGATGCGATTCAAAGTGGCTGATTCGGATATCGAACTCGAAATATTCACTACTCGTGCCGACACTGTGTTTGGTGTGACATTCATGGTGCTTGCTCCTGAAAGCGAATATGTAGCACAATTGACAACAGATGCTCAACGTGCAGAAGTAGAAGCATATCTTGACCAAGTAAAACGCCGTACTGAACGTGAACGTATTGCAGACCGCCGTGTGACTGGTGTGTTCTCAGGTTCATACGCAGTAAATCCATTGACAGGAGATAAAATTCCAGTATGGATTTCGGACTATGTATTGGCAGGTTATGGTACAGGTGCAATTATGGCTGTGCCTGCGCACGATAGTCGCGACTATGCATTTGCACGTCATTTCAACTTGCCAATTATCCCACTTATTGAAGGTGCTGACGTAAGCGAAGAGAGCTACGATGCTAAAGAGGGTGTGGTTTGCAATTCGGGATTCTTGAATGGATTGCAAGTGAAAGAAGCTATTGCAAAAATGAAAGAATATATCTCGGAACAAGGTCTTGGCCAAGTGAAAGTGAACTCCCGCCTCCGTGATGCTATCTTCAGCCGCCAACGCTATTGGGGCGAACCATTCCCAGTATATTACAAAGATGGTATGCCTTATATGTTGGACGAAAGCAAATTGCCACTCCAATTGCCTGAAATCGATAAATACCTTCCTACTGAAACTGGCGAACCACCACTTGGTCGTGCTACAAAATGGGAAACTGAAGAGGGATATAAATTGGAATTGAACACTATGCCTGGTTTTGCTGGTTCATCGGCTTACTATCTCCGCTATATGGACCCACATAACACAGAAACATTGGTCGGTAAATTGGCAAACAACTATTGGGGCAATGTAGACCTCTATATCGGTGGTACTGAGCATGCTACAGGTCACTTGATTTATAGCCGTTTCTGGAACAAATTCTTATTTGACCTTGGTATTGTATGCAAAGAAGAGCCATTCCAAAAGTTGATTAACCAAGGTATGATTCAAGGTCGTTCGAACTTTGTATATCGCTACATCGGGGAAGAAGCTACTGGTAATCTTTATGTTAGCTACAATTTAATTGACTCGCCTGAATATAAAGATAAAGTGCAACCTATCCACGTGGATGTAAATATCGTTAAAAATGACATTTTGGATGTTGAAGCATTCCGCAATTGGATGCCTGAATACAAAAATGCACAATTTATCTATTCAGATGGTTCGAACGATATTGACAATCCATATTTAGGACAAGCAACTGATAAACAATACATTTGCGGTTGGGCTGTTGAGAAGATGTCAAAATCAATGTTCAATGTAGTAAACCCTGACGATATCGTAGAACGTTATGGTGCCGACACTTTGCGCTTGTATGAAATGTTCCTCGGTCCACTTGAACAATCGAAACCTTGGGATACAAATGGTATTGATGGTGTACACCGCTTCTTGAAAAAATTCTGGGGCTTATATACTGAAGGCGAAAACTTCTGTATCACCGAAGATGCACCTACTGCAGACGAGTTGAAAACATTGCACAAAACTATCAAGAAAATCACATACGATATCGAAAACTTCTCGTTCAACACATCAGTATCAGCATTTATGATTTGTGTTAACGAATTGACTTCGGCTAAATGTCGTAAACGTGCAATCCTCGAACCATTGGCTATCTTGCTCGCTCCATATGCACCACACATCACAGAAGAAGTATGGGCTGCAATGGGACACGAAACATCTATCTGCGATGCAGAATTCCCAATTTGCAATGAAGCTTACCTCGTAGAAAGCAGTGCTAAATACCCTATTTCGTTCAATGGTAAAGTACGTTTCACAATGGAATTGCCAGCTGACATGAGCAAAGAAGATGTAGAAAAAACTGTATTATCAAACGAACAAACAGCAAAATATCTCGACGGCAAAGCACCTAAAAAAGTGATTGTTGTGCCAGGTAAAATTGTTAACATTGTAATGTAAAAAGTAATAAGTAGAAAGTAGCAAGTATAAAGACTTATGCACAAGGTCTTTATACTTATGACTTACTACTAAAAGTCTAAAAAAGATGAAAAATAATATCGTTTTCAAAACTATTTGGGAGCACCTTGCAATTGCATTCGGTCTCCTTTGCTACGCATGGGGATGGCAATTTTTTCTCAATCCTCACGAAGTCGTAGGCGGTGCTGTGACTGGTCTTGCTACTGTCATAATGTATGGCACACGCGGATTCTTGCCAGAATCAGTACAAGGATTTTTTGATATGCTCGGTATGGCATCGCAAGGAGGTGGTATACCTGTGTCATTCACATTCTTCCTTATCAATGGTATCTTGCTTATAATGTCAATTCGTATTTTCGGATGGCAGTTCAGCCTTCGCTCAATTTTTGGAGTAATCATGCTTACCATTTGGTTGTGGATTCCATTTCCTGAACTCTATGTCAAAGCATTCGGCACTGCATTCCCTAAATTCGATATATTCCCATCGGTTATCATGGCGGGTATTTTGACAGGATTTGGTCTTGCTCTCACTTTTGTCAATAATGGTTCATCGGGTGGTACTGACATCGTAGCAAAAATCATCAACAAATACAAAGATGTTTCACTCGGTCGTGCATTGATGCTCAGCGACGTAGCAATCATTTTCTCGGCTATTTTGTTGCCTGAATCTACACTCGAAAAAGTGATTTATGGTCTTATCGTAATGGTTATTTCTACTCAAACAGTAGATATGTATATCAATAGCCTACGTCAATCAGTACAATTTTTCATATTTTCTAAAAAATACGAAGAGATTGGTATCGCTATTAATACAGAACTCAATCGTGGAGTAACACTCTTGGATGCTAAAGGATTCTATAGCAAAGAGCAAATCCAAGTGATGACTGTTGTAGCTCGCAAAAACCAATCACCAGAATTATTCAATATCATCAAACGTATCGACCCAGATGCATTCATTTCTCAAACTCAAACTATTGGAGTGTATGGTCGTGGCTTTGAAGTAATTGGAACAAAATAACAATAAAATCTATTAAATATGACAAAAAATCAAAAATTAGCAACAACTGTGCGTGAGCACATGGTTATTGCATTCGGTTTATTACTTTATGCTCTTGCATGGAACTTCTTCTTGTTTCCTCACCAAGTAGCAGGTGGTGGTGCAACAGGTATAGCTGCACTCGTCATGTATGCAACACAAGGCTTATTGCCTGAAGGTTTGCAAGATTTCTTCGGAGGTCTTGGTATGGCCTCAGTAGGTGGAGGTATCCCTGTTTCTGTTACCTTCTTTATTATGAATGGTGCTCTTTTGCTCCTTTCTGTTAAAGAATTAGGTCTTTCTTTCAGCTTACGTTCTATCTATGGCGTGTTTGTACTTACAGCATGGTTATGGATTCCTTATCGCGACCTCTACGAAAAATTTGCAGGTCACCCTTTCCCTGAATTCGACCCATTTATGTCGTCTATTCTCGCCGGTGTAATTGCAGGTTTTGGTCTTGCTCTTACATTCGTTAACAATGGTTCGTCGGGCGGTACTGATATTATTGCAAAAGTAATCAATAAATACCGTAATATTGCACTCGGTCGCGCATTACTCCTTTGCGACGTTATTATCATCTGTTCAACAGGATTCTTGCCTGATGCATCTATCAAAAACATCGTTTACGGTCTTATCGTAATGGTAGTGATGACTACTACTATTGATATGTATATCAATGGTGTACGCCAATCTGTTCAATTCTTCATATTCTCTAAAAAATATGCAGAAATTGCAGATGCTATCACATACCAAGCTCGCCGTGGTGTGACTGTGATGGACGGACAAGGTTGGTACTCAAAAGAACCTGTGAAAGTCATTACAGTAATGGCCCGTCGCAACGAATCAACTCAAATATTCAAACTCATCAAAGACATCGATCCAGACGCATTCATTTCTCAATCAGCAGCAATTGGCGTATATGGTCGTGGTTTCGACCCAATTGGTCAAAAATAATAAATGAGAACAAATACAATAACTGTAATACGCGAATATATAATCATAGCCATTGGGCTATTGATTAACACGCTAGCTTGGAATCTTTTCCTCTTTCCACACGAAGTGGCTGGTGGTGGAGCTACGGGTATTGCGGCTATTGTAATGTATGCTACAAAAGGCTTGCTACCCGACGAGGTGCAAGCCTTTTTCACTATGCTTGGCATGGAATCCGTTGGTGGTGGTATTCCTATCACTATTACTTTCTTTGCTATAAATGCAGTCCTACTCATTGCATCTATAAAAACTTTAGGATTTCAATTCAGCATTCGCTCCATATTTGGCGTACTATGTCTAACCATATGGCTTTGGATTCCTTTCCGCGATTTATACGAACAATACACAGGTTCACCATTCCCAATATTCGATCCATTCATGTCATCAATCCTTGCAGGATTAACTTTAGGTATAGGTATGGGATTGGCATTTACCCATAATGGTTCATCTGGCGGAACTGATATTATAGCAAAAATAATCAACAAATATCGCACAATCACGCTCGGACGTGCGCTACTATTTACTGATGTTGCAATTATCTGTTCTTCAGGTTTTCTTCCTGGTTCTGGTATTGATCGTATAATATATGGTCTCATTGTAATGGTGGTCACAAGCATAACACTTGACATGTATATCAACGGAGTGCGCCAATCAGTACAATTCTTTATATTCTCAAAAAAATATACCGAAATTGCAGATGCTATAACTCAGAATGCACATCGAGGTGTAACAATTCTAAACGGACAAGGTTGGTATTCAAAAGAACCAACTAAAGTAATTACCATTGTTGCCCGGCGCAATGAATCAACACAAATATTCAAACTCATCAAAGAAATCGACCCAGAAGCATTTATTTCTCAATCAGCAGCAATCGGTGTTTATGGTCGAGGATTCGAATAGAATAATAAAGATAAAGATAAAAAGGCTTGCAATTCTTATGAATTACAAGCCTTTTTATTTATACATTACCATATATATGATTATAAAAATTATTATGTATAAAGACAATTATAACAAGCTATAATCAGTTCAAATAAAACAATAAATAATACTCTTACACTACCAAACATCTCCCATATATCAACTATCTTAGACCACACACCTTATTAACACACTCCTCATCTCTCCCCTACCCAACAACAACCTTCTTCATAGGATAACCCTACCTTCAAGCAACCTATCCCGAAAAAGACTGACATCATCACCATACACTCGCAACGTTCAAAATTCAACCCAAACTCCTATTGATATAGCACATATTATGGTATAATAATTATATCCAGACGGCAAATCATTACTCATTGA
>JAZLEE010000105.1:0-7673 GCA_045615085.1 Candidatus Aphodosoma sp.
GGTCGGTGATATAAGGTTTAGTAAAACGCTCATAGTCAAACCATACGCCACGAGATTCGAATTCGTCGACATATAGAGGAATAGATGGATTCAAGTAGCCCATAATACCCTCTTGATGACGGCGAGGTATTTGCCAAATGCGGAAGAATCCGAGAATATGGTCGATGCGGAATGTATCGAAATAGCGTGCCATTTGTTCGAATCGTGTTTTCCACCAATCGAAATCGGTGCGTTCGATAGCATCCCAGTTGTATGTAGGGAGTTCCCAGTTTTGACCTTTCACGGCAAACATATCAGGTGGTGCACCTGCTGCCATGTCCATATTGAATAATTCAGGGGCTACCCATGTGTCGACACTATTGCGATTGACGCCAATAGGTATATCGCCCTTCACTACAATACCGTGATTATGAGCATACTCTACTGCTTCGCGCAATTGCAAATGCAATTGATATTGACAATACCACCATTTAGCAATATGGTCGAACCAAGGGTGAGATGTATGGGTGAGTTCGTCGGCTTTTTTCTCTGAATATACAGCAAATTCGTTCCATTGGCGATAGTCGCAAGTGCCACGTTGGTCACGGATGCAACAATAGATTGAATATGGTTTTAGCCAATGTTCGTTGTCTTTGAAGAATTGTTTGAAATCTTCGGATGCAAGGAATTTGTCTTTGTTATGCTTGTATGCGGCTTCGATATAACGGAGTTTGAAGTTAACCACATTCAAGAAATCCATGCGTTCTTCGGCATTGTAGATAGGTTGCAAACGTTTGTATTCCTCAACGATAGCATCTTTTTTGTCGATATTCAATTTAGTCAAATCAAGGAACAATGGGTTGAGAGCAAAAGCCGAAATCGCAGCATAAGGCAATACGTCAGCCTCGGTATGAGTGCCGATAGTATCGTTCAACGGCAACACTTGAATAAGTTTCAATCCCACTTTCGCAGCCCAATCCACCATAAGTTTGAGGTCAGAGAAGTCGCCACAACCGAACGATTTTTTAGAACGCAATGAGAAGACAGGAATACCCACGCCAGCGCCATGCCAAGTATTAGTGTCGAAGCGAGCGAACGTATCGTTCACAATCACCATACGTTTGCCACTTGCAGGAGGCACGATGCGGTCTTGACCATATTCGAAACGGATGAAACAATTATTTTCGGTATTATAAACGCCATATTTGTAGTGAATGTCCGATGTAGCCTTGCTCAAATCGAGGTTGATAGTCCACATAGGGTACTCTTTGTTCGACAACAACAACGGTTTATCCACCGACCATGCACCCAACGCCTCGCAATCGCCCACAATACAAAGCGCCTCATTCTTAGCTAAAAGCGGAGCCTGCACTCTAAGAGTGTGAGTATAAGCCTTATCGTTATTACCAGCGCAAGGAGTATGATTTTCTTTCAACAACACATCAACGAAAGGAGCAGTCATGAACGTATTTTCTACAGCTGATACGCTATTCCAAGCATCAATCAACAACACAGTGTCAACACCAGTTTTGGTCACCACCGAGCGAGGAGCGCCCCACTCTTTAGTCATAGTGCCATCATTGTGATTTTTCAAGACATACTGATACTCCAATTTCTTAGCTTTAGTAGCAGGAATCTCAAGTTCGAGCCACCACTCCTCGTCGTGCGAGAAGTTCATCGCAAGCGCTTTAGCCGCATCGTTATCTCCAAGTTCTGGGATATTACCCACCACATAGAGTTGTTCACCCCACGCAGTGCGATAATTTATACGAAATAAAAGTTTCATGTAGATATAGTTTTATGATTATTATTATTCTAAAGGGCAAAGTTACGATTTATTTTTAATATGAGCAAAATTGTGATAAAGATTATTTGATAAAAAATCAAATTTAACTCTTATTCTATTCCTATATTCAACATACAACTAATTCACAAAGCAAAGCACAATAAAAATCCTCTAAATAAGCAAAAATAAGAAATCAATAGACTATTTTAATCCAATAAAATCACTTAATGGGCGTATTTTGGCTACATTAGTGTAAGCACGTTGTTTGAGATTTATGGGTTGGTCATAATTTATAGGCTTATTTGCATCGAAGCGCAATACAGCATAATATGGTGCGTGTTCTGCTGTAAAACCTAAGGCTTGTAAATTTTCAGCAGTCCATATTTGGAAACCTTTTTTTGTTAAAGGAAATAACTGTGGCTTTTCGCCATTGATATGTAATAGGATATACCCTAAGCGTTCAAATCCTTTTTGTACCAACAATGAGCCTTTGCTATCGCCTGCACGAAGATAACACATACCTTTTTCTATCATTAATTCATAATCCTTTGGGCGAGCATGGTTGACTAAAACAGTAGCATCATCAGGTGTTTCGCGCATTTTTCTTAGTAGTTTTTGAGCTTCTTTTGGGTCGTCTAATAGTTCACGACGCTGTTTACTTAGTTCAATAAAACTACTATCTTGTTCAATGCCAATAAAATTGCGATTGAGTAAATTTGCAGCTATACCAGTTGTGCTACTGCCAGCAAATGGGTCGAGGATGGTGTCTCCTTTGTTTGTAGAAGCTAGTATGATGCGATAAAGTAGTCGTAAAGGTTTTTGGGTTGGATGTTTACCACAAGTTTTTTCCCACATACCAACGGCAGGGATGCGCCAAACATCGGTCATCTGAGAGCCACCATTGAGTTGTTTCATAACTTCGTAGTTGAACTTATGTGGTTTCTTTTCGTGTTTTCGAGCCCAAATAACCAATTCAGTAGAAAAGTTGAAATATCGGCAAGAAAGATTAGGTGGTGGGTCAGATTTTTGCCATGTGATGACATTTAGGATTTTATATCCCAACTCTTGTAAACAACGTTGTACGACAAAGATGTTATGGTGTGTACCAGAAATCCAAATTGTGCCATTATCTTTGAGTTTGGAGCGACAAAGAGAGAGCCATTGTTTGTTGAATTGATAGATATGTTCAGGTGTTCCACCTTTATCCCAATCACCCTTATCTACACAGACTTGTTTGCCACTTTGCACACTGATACCTCCATTGCTTAAGAAGTATGGCGGATCGGCAAAAATGGCATCAACAGAATTATCGGGTAATTGTCCGATAATTTGCATGCAATCTCCCTGAAGGAGAGTGAAATCTTGACATGTAGAATGTGTATGCATTAAAACAAAGTATCTACAACAATACCTTCAGATAGAACTCTATCTACAAACTCATTTATATTTGTTAAATTATATACACTTGGAATGGTTTCATAAGCTTCTTTTATCTCTGATTTAGCACTATTCCAACCATATCCATCCCTAATCCAACAAAATTCATAATTACCCACAGCATTTATTTTAGGGGCTAATCCTGTGTATGCTCTCGCAGTTTCATTTGGTTTTGACCCTCCACCATTATAGAAATTAACTTCTATTACATACTTTTTATTTTGAGTTTCAATAACAAAATCAAACTTCTTAACATCTTTACCTAAAATATCTTTTAAATCAAGTAAAGTTTTTGATTTAACCTGCTCTTTATAAAAAATGCCAGCATTTGCGAATATCGAAGCAACTTCTGCTTCCATAATTTTTCCACTTCTGTTTTTACGAGCATTTGTATCCATGCCTACCTCAACTCCAAAAACATAGTCTACCAAATTCGTTATATCATGGTTTTGAAATAAATTAAGTAATTTTGTGGCTTCTAAAAAGTTATATACACCTTCTGGAGTTTGGAACATACTTTTCATTTGTTTTGCTTCATCCATCGGAGAATTATCAACGACCCAAGTATCTTCCTTATCATTTCTGACCGCAATGAGTATTTCCAACACCTCAAATGGTTTCGCGCCATACTCCTCAAAAATATCTTGAATTGTAGATTTAATATCTGCACAAACTACTAAACTATTTAACAAACTCAAATTAATTTTCACTTTATTGAGATTATTCAACGCCTTGTCAAAATCAACAAAAAAATAGTTTAACGTTTGATTTGTCCTTCTTAATTGACTCATGAACTCATTGAATTGTTGTTCTGAATGTGCTGCCATAATTATATATAGTTTCTAATTAATAATTCGGTTAATTTTCCTCTTTTTTCGGGGTTTGCATTCACGCTTCTAGAGGCTAAAACACGTTCTATTTGATATTGCATGTAAAGGTCGTCAAAAAATCTATCTTGACAATCAGAATTGCTAAGCATAAATCTATATCCTGCTTCTTGGACTTGGTCGCAGAAGTCTTTTAAGCGTTTCTGAGCCATATCATTGAATGCTTCTTTTGTGTAATCATTGAAACTACTTGTTGCATTTAGTGGGCGATATGGTGGATCGAAATAGAAAAAGGCATTTTCTGTTGCGTGATTGAGTGTTTGGGTATAATCTCCTGTCAGGATTTCGACTTTTTGCAATAACTCGCTATCGGCAAATATTGTATTTGCATCGCAAATTGTAGGTGTTGTGTAACGACCGAATGGGACATTGAAAAATCCTGATTTGTTTACACGATACAAACCATTGAAACATGTGCGATTGAGAAAGAAAAAGAGAGTTGTATTGCGTATAGGGTCGAGATTTTTTGTGTTAAACTCGGTACGCATAAGCATAAAGAATTGCTTTCTTGCATCTTCAGATTGTAAAGAATAGTATTCTTTTTGGATTTCTTTAAGAGAGTCAACGAGTAGTTGTGGTGAATATTTAACAACTTTGTAACAAGTAGTTAAGTCTTCGTTGATGTCGTTGATAACTGCAGACTGTATGTTGGAGTGTCGTTGTAACATATGAAAGAGCATCGCTCCTCCGCCTACAAATGGCTCAATGTAAGTGACATTCTCCCATTGGTCAAAGTCAGCTGGAAGCTTTGCTTCTAGTTGGTCAATGAGTTGGGTTTTACCGCCTACCCATTTGACAAATGGTTTCGCTTTCATTGTTCAATTTAATTTAAATAATTTTTTGCAAAGATACAAAATATTTTGGCGGATTGCAAGGGATTGGGTGGTGGGTTTTGGGGAAATTTTGGAAATTGGGGTTAGTGAGGTGATTTTCAAGGGGTTCAATAGGGGTGATTTTGGAGAGGAGAGGTTTTGATAGTATATTGGATTCTTAATTTGTTTTGTTAGAATCTTTGAATTTTACTCTACAGACCCCCTCCGAGCAGAGCTCTCGTCCCCCTAACTCAGGGGGACAGCTTTAAGAGGGCTGCTTGCTTTGATTTTTATGGTAAATATTTTCAACTAAGTTGAAGAAGAACCAACTAAACTAACAGCACTACGAAGGATATACGAAACATATACGAAGGATGACTATACTTTTTCTCTTCTAACTTTAAGCTACCTGCTTCATAGGATAACCATAGGTGTGAGTGATGGGCTTACGGACATGGAATGCCGTGTCCGTACTTTTTAACCACGAATACACACTGTGAGTGGGTGTTGGGTGTGACTGTTTTCTTCGGTGCAGGTTGCTTGAAGGTTGCTGTGAGGTAGTACACACTGAGAGTGGGGATTTCTAGTGAGGAATGAGGAATGAGGAATGACAGACCCCTCACCGCTTTGCGGAGCTCCCCTAACTCAGGGGAGCAGCGTTTTAGAGTGAGGAGTTAGGAGAAAATGTCAAATGGCTAACAGACAGATAATGAGTGGGTTGTAGATTTGAAGTGTGTTTTTTAGCATTTGTAAGTATCTGAATATCACAAAAAAGCCAATAAAGTCAAAAAAGCCAATAAAGCCATCGTGTCTTTTTGAGAAAATACTAGAAATAAAAATACGCGAACCTTATTAATAATATTTATATATAAGTATATCTATTTTTTTTAATAAAAAAGACACAAAAATAGAACTTGTCTTTTTTGTCTTTTTTGTCTTTTTTGGCATTTTCACAATAAACCTACAGAAACCTCCTGTGCAATTGTGAAATATTGTAACTTTGCACAAAAAAAGAGCCGAACGGGAATGTTCGACTCTTTTGGTTATATTTTTTAACTCAGTTAATCGGACACGACGTGCTGTGTCCCTACTTGTTAGAGTTTGAAGTTCAAACCGAAGAAATAGGTGCGTGGGAGTGATGGACCATAGATGTAGCCTGCATCACGGTCGATGCCTTTATCGATGTCTTGTTGGAATGAGTTGAAGATGTTTTTCACACCGGCATTGATTTCCAACGAGTAGAGACGATAAAGAGGTATTTCGTAAGCGAGTTTGATGCCCATGTCGAAGAATGTTGGTGAGAGCACCTCTTCGTCTTCAGCCACATAGCCTGCAAAGTGCTGAATGAGCATTGGGCCTGTGAGTTTACCGTTGAGGTTGATTGTGAACTTGCGAATTGGTTCGTAAGTTGCCATGAAATAGCCATAATGGTCAGGCGTGCGGAACATGCGTTTTTGCGGTGCGATGTTCTCGTTTTCGCTCCATGTGACAGCCTCGATATAACGGCTTTGTTGATATGTATAACCAAGTTGGAACACGAATTTAGTTTTATATGCCACCTTGCCTTCGAGGTTCATACCATAAACGCGAGCACCTTTTTCGTTAGTACGGAGAAGGAGGAGGTTGCCCAATGCGTCGTGACCATTTTCGACCAAAGAGAATACGTCGTTGAGTTGAGTAAAGAAACCTTCGAGAGTGACGTTCGACTCCCAAGCGCCGAAACGACGAGCCCAGTCGGCAGATGCACTGACCGAGTGCGACATCTCAGGACGAAGGTTGGGGTCGAGTTGGATGAGCGACACCTCGCCACCTACTGCACCTACGTGGAGGTCTTCGTCGTAAGTTTGAGGAGCACGATAACCACTTGCGTATGTTGCACGGAGCACAACCTCTTTGATTGGAGTGTAACGCACATTGGCACGAGGCGAGAAGATTGGGCGTTTGAGCATTGAGTGCTTTTCTGCACGAAGACCGATGAGAAACGAAACATCTTTGTTCTTCCACTCGTTTTGCACATAACCACCATAGAGGTGAACATTTTGACGAAGGTCGCGACCATAACCCATAATCACATCGCGGAGACGATTGTAAGAGTACTCTACCCCAGCCGTGAGGTCGGCAGGCATGAAGATACAGTTGTACATGTGGAAACGATATTGACCACCTGCAACAGCCGTGATATCGTCGCTCGCACCATAGGCATTGAGGTCTTGAGCAGTACCGAAATAAGAGTTACGACCAATGTGTTGCAACGAAGAATAGGCAGTAGCAAAGTGGCGTTCGTCTGGCGAATAGTAGTCCCAACGAAGATTGCCGGCATCGATATTGTGGCGCAAACTTTCGGCAATATCAGCCTCATGCTCAGGGCGGTCGAGATTGTTGCCACCGCGACGAGCCTCAGTTACGTGGTGATATTCGAGAGTAAGTTTCGAATAGTCGGAAGTTTTGAAGTAAGAACGGAAACCGAGTGTAGCGCTATTGAGCTTTGGAATTTCAGAGAAACCATCATCGTCGTGGTCGTAAGCCTCGCGTTGACGAAGCACACCGAAGAGGAACACACCGTTTTTAGAATCGGATGTAACGAACGAGCCGTTGAGGTTAGTGTTGTGGTCCCATGCCTTACCACCCACGATTTGTGAGTTTTGCGAGATGTTGAGCGAGTTGCGCACAGGCTCTTTAGTGATGATGTTCACTACCCCACCGATAGCATTCGAGCCATAGAGAGCCGAACCACCACCACGCATCACTTCGACGCGGTCGACCATACCAGCA
>JAZLEE010000106.1:0-2226 GCA_045615085.1 Candidatus Aphodosoma sp.
TGAAGGGGCAGATGCTGTGCAGCAACCAGTTGGGCGTGTGGGTAATCCGATGGATATTGCAAATATGGTTTTGTTTCTTTGCTCGGATAAGGCAGAATTTATTACGGGCGAGAATATCTGTATTGATGGAGGTATGACTAAACAGATGATTTATCATGGCGATTGTGGGTGGAAGTTGGAGTATTAATAAAAAAAGTGATTATGAGAAAGATTGAGAATTTTGATGTAAAAATTTTCACAGACAATGTAGGTGAGAATGCTATTGAGCAAATTAAACATTTGATGTCAATAGATGTATTTAGTAGATGTAAGGTGCGTATTATGCCAGATGTACATGCTGGTGCTGGTTGTGTTATTGGTTTTACTGGAGATTTGGGAGATAAAGTTATTCCTAATATTGTGGGTGTAGATATTGGTTGTGGTATATTGGTGCAACCTTTTAAGTGTATAAGAAATATTGATTTTCATGCCTTTAATGATTTTATAGTTAAGGCAATACCTTCGGGTAGAGATTGTAGAAATGATTCATATATGCCTTTGCCACAACAATATATTGATGTATATAATGATGCAAAAGGTATTATTCGTCAGTTGAGTTGTTATCGTGAATTGAAGGATGTGAAGCGACTTGATAAGTCAATAGGGTCGTTAGGTGGAGGAAATCATTTTATCGAATTAGACAAGGACGATGATGGAATATTTTATTTGGTAGTGCATACAGGTAGTCGTAATTTAGGCAAACAAGTGGCTGAGATATATCAGAAGTTGGCAATTAAGTGTCAGTCGGGATGGGCCGAATTGGTGAAAGAGCAAAATAGGATTATTGCAGAATATAAGCAAATGGGAAGACGAGATGAATTGCAAGATGTGATTCGAGACTTGCATAATTCATTCAAAATGAGAAAACTAACAATACCAGCAGATTTAGCTTATTTAGAGGGTGATTTTTGTGCAGATTATCTACATGATATGCGTTTGTGTCAGCGTTGGGCAGAGATTAATCGTAGGCTTATTGTTGACTTGTTGTTGGATTTTTTAATAAAGAATAGATATGCCGATGTATTAGGCGATTCGTTCGAAAGTGTTCATAACTATATTGGAGATGATAATATTATTCGTAAAGGTGCAATAGCAGCTTATAAGAACAAAAAGTGTATCATTCCGATGAATATGCGAGATGGTTCTTTGGTTTGTATAGGCAAGGGAAATGAGGATTGGAATTGTTCTGCACCACATGGAGCTGGGCGTGTAATGAGTAGAACCGAGGCATTTAAGCAAATTGCGATGACAGATTTTAAGGAATCAATGAAAGGTGTGTATAGTGAAACTATAAATGAATCGACTAAAGATGAGGCTCCGATGGTGTATAAACCGATGGATGAGATTGTAAGAAATATAGCAGAAACGGTTGAAATAGCGAATATTATTAAACCTATTTTTAATTTTAAAGCGGCAGAATAATTTATGGAAAATATGTTGTCAAGTGAAGTGCATCGTGATGAATATGTTAATGTATGTAGGGTGATTGTGGCTGGAGGTCGTGATTTTGAGGATTATGAATATATGTCGAACAAATTAGATGAATTATTCTCAAATATTTCTGATTTTGAAAGAGGAATTAAAATAATTTCGGGAATGGCCAAAGGAGCTGATAGTTTGGCTATTCGCTATGCAGATGAGCATAAGTTGACAAAGATTTTATTCCCTGCTAATTGGAAAGCATATCCAATAATTGCTGGTTTTTTAAGAAATGAGGATATGTTGGGCGTTGCAACTCATTTGGTTGCTTTTTGGGATGGAAAATCGAGTGGAACAAAGCATATGATTGAAATTTCAAAAAAGAAAGGGATTCCTATATGGGTGTTTGAGTATTAATAAAAAAGGCTGATTCGGTGTAAGAATCAGCCTTTTTTATTAATGAATTGTTTATTTTCCGATGCAGAAGTGGGCGAATATGTTGCCGAGGACTTCGTCGGTGGTGATTTCGCCACCGGTGATTTCGGCGAGGTGGAAGAGGGCTTGACGGATGTCTTGTGCTACGAAGTCGGCTGGGATATTGGCTTGTAGGCCTTCGATGACGCGGTTGATAGAGTCGAGGGCGTGGGTGAGGGCTTCGTAGTGACGGAGGTTGGATATGATGATGTCGGAGCCTGTGATATCTGGCATTTGTGCGCTCTCGTAGAGCAGTTGTGTGAGTTGCTCGGTGTTGAGGGCTTTTTTTGCTGA
>JAZLEE010000107.1:0-2784 GCA_045615085.1 Candidatus Aphodosoma sp.
AAATTGTCTTTTCATATGATGCTATGCGCTATGCGCAATTATTATGTAATCAAAAACGATGGCGGATAATTTTCTTATTCAAACAAAAACAAAGAAAATAAAATAAAAATATAAAAAACATTTTTTTGAGTTAACCAAAAACTCGATGTGTGTGATTATTGAAGGTAAATAAACCAAGATAAACACTGCCGTTTGATAATTCGTAATTATCGGGCTACGCGCCCTTGAGCGTATTTGCCTATTAAGTCGCGTTTTTGAGCGAGCTCAACACGCGCCCTACTATTCAAACTCGCGCAGCGATTAGCTGCTTAATTACGAACTCTCAACCGCCAGCTATAAACAGAGATAAAATTTACATTATCGAGTCAATTAGATCACACACATCTCACAAAAACTCATTCACTCTGTTCTGTCTGGTTGGAGTTACGCTCCCCGCTACTCCTGCCGTTCGAAAGCAAAAGTCAATTGCTTTCTCCATACAAAAAAGCGCTCATTACATTCGCTTCAAAAACGGCAATGCTGGAAGACTGTAAGGTCCGTAAGGACTCTAAAGACCCTAAGGTCTCTAAGGATGATTTACCATTAGACCTCTAAAGCTGTTAGATCGCCTTACGGCTAGCAGATTGCTAGCCTAACTAGTCGCACTAGCCCAACTAGATAAACTAGTAGAATTAGAAGAAATAGACTAACGAGAAGAAATAGAAGAACTAGTAATATAGGGACCTAGGGGGCAGGGTATAGAAAAGGTATAGAGAAAGTATAGTAACTATCAACAAACCTCCAACCAACTACTAACTTATCTCTAACGGTCAACTCGAAGATGAGATACAAAGTAGTGAGTGACTAAAACTGAAAAAGGTTGACTCGATAACTGAGATGGAATCTTAAAAATCGTAAACTTTTGACTCGATACCTAAAAGGGTTGATTTAATACCTGAAAAGGTTGACTGAAAGCCTAAAGAGGTTTACTATTTAAAAAGACGATGCAAAGATACTGCAAAAAATTGACATACGCAAATTTTATTACTATACAAGATGCAATTTTCATTAAACCTATACCTTTAACCTATAAAATTATTTGTTTTCCCTCATACACCTGCGCAGGTGTGCGCATATTGAGGTTAAGATGAGGGCGTAAAGTATTGTATGTGCGGATTGCGTGATCTACTATTGGCATAGCTTCAAGCAGATTCTTAGGAGTCGGTAGCGGCTCCAGAAACTCGTTCTTGATAATACCATTCACCCGTTCCGCCATGCCATTATCCGTTGGATTGCTGTCTTCAGTCATGCTGATGCGTATATGATGATCCTTGAGCAGCGTTATATACTCATCACAACAGTACTGAACGCCACGATCCGAATGGTGGATAGTTCCGCATAGATTGCCGCCTCCGGCATGGCTAATGGCTTGTTGCAGGGCCTCTATGGTGTACTTGGCTTCCAGAGTCGGTGCCAGAACATAGCCGATGATCATGCGCGAGAAAGCGTCCGTCACAAGATGTAAATAACAAAACTTATCATCTATGGTGTAGATATATGTTATATCGCACACCCACAGCTGGTTTACATAACTAACAACGAGTTCTTTGACAAGATTTGGATACTTAAAGTAAATGTGGTTTGAGTTCGTCGTGTGTCGCGGTTTGCGAGGAGGTATAATCAGCTTATACCGGTGAAGCAAGTTCAGAAACTTGTCTCGTCCCATACCCAAGGCATCGCCAAGCACAGAAAGGGTAAGATAGTATAACTTGAGACCACCTATAAGAGGCATTTCTGCCCGATAGTTTGCTACAATGGATAATATCTCGCGTTCTATTTCTAACTCGCTGAAAGACTTGCTTTTGTGCTTGTAATAGGCCTGCTTAGATTTGCCAAACAGCCCGCAGAGTGTCTCCATGGTTTCGTATGGATACTCTACGGACAGGCGTTCTACTGTTTGGCACCATCTTTTTTTAGCAGGTCGATGCCGTCTTTCTCCTTGACGATTTCAAGGAGACGCTCATAGCCTGATACCCGGAGTTTGTTATACTCTACCTCGCGACGGAGACGCTCATTTTCAAGGCGTAAATCGGCAATTGCTTGGTCTTTGGGATCCATGTAGATAGCATTTTGGCGCAAAGATACACTTTTTTGGGTATTCTTGCAAGTTTTTAGCCAATTATTTAGCGATGCCCATGGGATTCCCCACTTGGTTGCACACGCCTTGATTGTAACATTACTACTGAAGTAATCTTCCAAAACTTGTCGACGAAACGACTCGGGATAATTGTTGTACTGACCACGGTTCATAAAACAAAATCTTAAAATTTGACACTTTTTATTCGTTTTATGAGTAAACCTATTTCAGTATAAGACAGTTTGAGAATTCTGCTAAGTGTGGTTGGCAAAAAAGGCGTTTTTGATGGTTTTGGGCATTTTTTAGTTGTTTGTCTACTTGTGTACACATACTATTTGCGTACTTTTTTGCATATTTCAAATATATTTATAATGCTGAATATCAGTATTTTGATTATTTGATGTTCGTACTTTTTTTTATTATTGCGCTCGCGTGTGTATTCATATATAAAAAAAAAGTTGTATCTTTGCAACGAAAATGACACGCGTATAGCGCATATAAGTTTAAGCAAACTAACAAACAAGAATATTTAATACACCAAAAATCTATTTTATATGAAACACAGATTTACATTACTTTTCGCACTTCTATGTGCAAGCATGATGTCTTTTGCTGCCATTGATTGGAGTGCCTATGAATGGCTTGGTAATGGTTCGGGAAACGAAGCA
>JAZLEE010000108.1:0-12981 GCA_045615085.1 Candidatus Aphodosoma sp.
GCTGTTGAACAGATGTTGATGATATGGCCTTTGCCACGCTCGCACAATAGTGGTGCGACTGCGCGTGTCATATAAAGAAGCCCTTTGATGTTGGTGTCGATCATGCGCTCCCAGTCTTCAATCAAACCCTCTTGTATTGGATTGAGACCTACGGCTAGGCCTGCGTTGTTGACCAATACGTCAATGTTGCGCCATGCTGCTGGTATTGATGCTACGGCTTTTACTACCTCCTCTTGATTGCGAACATCGAAGTTTAGTATCAATGAATCGGCTTTATAAGTAACTCCGACCAAGGCTTGCAACTCTTCTAAACGCTCTTTGCGACGTCCTGTAAGAATCAAATTATACCCCTCATCTGCCAAAGCAATGGCGGTTGCACGACCAATACCTGATGTCGCTCCTGTAATCAATGCTATTTTTCTCATTATATTATAATTTTATATACGTACGTGATAAGTTGTGGAGTTGTGAGTAATATATTGAATTATAAGAATATAGTATTTGGTGATATTCTTAACTCGCAACTCTCAACTCTGCCACAAAGTTACTACTTTTTTTATTAACAATAAAGCCACAATAGTTAAAAAATATTAAATATTCATCAAACTATTGCGTATATCAAAAATTCGTTGTAATTTTGCATCGAAATCAAAAATGTAATCATTACAAAAATAAAACAAGATTACAAATTTGAAATTTTAGAGAAAAAATGGTGACGCACTCCTCGATAATTAAGAAGACAGAATAACAAAAAAAACATAACTTCTAACTCCTCACTAAAATGACTGAAGCAATAGACATACTAAACAGCCACAACATCCGCCCTTCGGTGCAACGCATTGCGATATTGAAATATTTGCTTGAGCATCGCATTCACCCTACGGTTGACGATATCTATATGGCACTGAATCCAACTATGCCTACGCTCAGCAAAACAACGATATATAATGTTTTGCGAAATTTGGTGGAGAATGGCGCGGTTCTTGCACTGACGATTGATGATAAGAATGTGCGCTATGATGCTGACACGAGCTCGCACGCCCACTTTCGCTGCCACGCTTGTGGAGAACTATACGACATTGAACAACCGGCGATGTCGGACTCGAATACCTCGGGATTTGAAATTGAAAATGTTCATGTTTACTACTGGGGAAAATGCCCTAAATGCATGACTAAAGAGAAAAAATCATAACTACAAACAAAATCTATTATCACCATGAAAAAGTATGTATGCACAGTATGTGGTTACGTCCACTACGGCGAACAACCACCTTCAGTTTGCCCTGTTTGCAAACAACCTGCCTCTAAATTCAAAGAGGTGCCTAACGAAAAACCATCTGAAAACAAATCTTTCTTCGAAAAAATCAAAAATCTTTTCAAATAAAAAACTAATAACTAATTATTAATAACTAATAACTAATTACAACTATGAAAAAATTTTCTTGCACTATCTGCGGTTATGTTCACGAAGGTGACGCTGCTCCTGCTCTTTGCCCACAATGCAAACAACCAGCTGAAAAATTCAAAGAACTCGTTGCTACTGATAAACTCCAATTCGTTACTGAACACGAACTTGGCGTGGCTAAAGGCACTGGCGAAGATATGATTCGCGACCTTAACGCTCACTTTATGGGCGAAGCTACTGAAGTGGGTATGTACCTCGCTATGAGCCGCCAAGCTGACCGCGAAGGTTATCCTGAAATTGCTGAGGCTTTCAAACGCTATGCTTGGGAAGAAGCTGAACACGCTGCTAAATTTGCTGAACTCCTTGGCGACGTGGTGTGGGATACTAAAACTAACCTCGAAAAACGTATGAACGCTGAGTCTGGCGCTTGCGAAGATAAAATGCGTATCGCTCGTATTGCTAAAGAACGCAACCTCGACCCTATCCACGATACTGTTCACGAAATGGCTAAAGATGAGGCTCGTCACGGCAAAGGTTTCGAAGGTCTTTATAATCGCTACTTCAAAAAATAAGATATAAAGTCAACGGTCAACAGACAATGGTTGATAGTCAATGGTCGACAGGCTAATACCACTCCACAAAAATGAATGTGAGTGGGATATCTAAAACCTAAATTTAAGGCGGACAATTCAGTAAAAATGAATTGTCCGCCTGCTTTATTATAATTTGTAATTAAATCCTAATGAGATTAGTTCGTAGAACTGCATTTTGGGTTTGCCACCATCAGCTGGTATTGTGGTACTATCGTAACGCGGATGGAGGGTTACTTTTGCTGATAGGAATCGATTAATTTTGAAGTTACCTATCAACTCACACCCTACTTCGACCCCTTTGATTTTGCCCACGTAGTTGCCGAAGAACGAAAAGTGGACCTCCATGCCTATCGACTCGTTGAAGTCGTGGTCGAAATCGGTACGAATCAAGGCACCTAATTGATTGGAATAGCAGGTGGCATCGGTGATACCTACTTGATGCGCTATGTTGTCGGTATCGACAAGTCCGTCTTTGACTCGCATATCTGCCACATAAACCAATTTATATGACAATGGAGAGAGGAATACCGACACTTTCTTATACTTATAGTCCATACCCGCCGAGAGATTCATACGTATTGGAGAAAATGGACCTGAGGTGCGGATGTAGGTGTTGGACTTGTAGGTGTTGAAAAGCGAGGTTTGGAAGTCCCATTCGGCTGTGTAGAAGAAGTTTTTGAACGCCTTGTAGCCTAATTTGGAATTGAGTCGCACGAGGTCTTCGTTGACACGCAACCAACGGAGCGAGTCGCTCGCCATGCCGTAGAGACCGAGTTTCCACTCGGCTTTGTTGTCCCATTGGAGACCATGGCGGTTGTCGTAATTGAAATAGCCCATTGCGTAGAGGGTGGTTGCCATGTTGCTTTCGCCACCTTTGTACCAATTGCGGGATATGTAGTTTTGAGATATATGAACTTGGAATTTGGCACCTTTGGACCAACGCGACATTTCGGGCAAGTCGACACGGAGGGTCTCGCGATTGCGACGATTGATGCTATCGAGGTTAAGAAGCATTGTCTCTTTTTGGCCATGATGCATTTGGTCGATTTTGAGGTCGGACATTGCAGGCAACTGACTGCGATGGTAGGCATAGAGTTCGGGCGCAGTGGCACGGACATACGACTTGGCTTGTGTGCGCAAAAGCACAATGACGCTGTCGGTGTCGTCGAGCGAAAGACTGACGGCAGGCAATGTGCCTATGACCCAATCGATAAACAGTGGGTTGACCGAAGCGACTGCCCCCCCTCGCTTGAGCATAGAGTCGACCTCTGCCAAAAGCGAATCGGACGAAATGATTGGTACGATTGGCTCGGTGGGCTTCACGGTGTCTTGCGCCAATGCTACTGCCACAACTGGCTCTACTCGCTTCGACACAGTGTCGGGTTTTTCGCTCTCTTTCTTCTTCATGCTTGCCATCACGCGTGAGATTAGTTCGTTCTTCTCACGCACACGGGCATCTTCTCCCTTGCCTATCAATGATGTGAAGTCGCTCTTTTTCTCAACCTTTGCGCTATCGACGACCGCCACTTGTAGTGTGTCAGATGAATCGGCCGCCACTGTGGCATACTCGGCCAACCATGCCTCAAACTCGGCATCAGCCAACTCCACGGTGTCAACAGCATGCAGAGAGTCGGCCAAAGGCATTTCTACCCCTGACAATGGAATATTTTGCGTCTCTATCGTGTCGGTTTGGGATGCGGCACACACCCCAATAAGAAACAAAAATATGGATAGTATATGTCTATTCCTCAACATCATATTTTTGGAACAAGAAGTCGTTGTATGGGAAGCGTTGGATGTGGATATCCTTCACGCGCTCATATAATAACGCTTTCAATTCGTCGATATTGTCCTTCTGACGGGCAGATACAAATACACAATCGGCACCCATATTAGCCATCCAGGTTTTTTTCAAGTCGTCGAGGCTATAGTTCTCGCGCATCATTGGTGAAAGGTCATCCTCTTCTTTTGGCACATAAGTGAAGGCATCGATTTTGTTGAACACCAAGATTGTAGGTTTCTTCTCTTTGCACACGTCGAGCAATGTTTTGTTCACCACCTCGTAGTGCTCTTCGAAGTTAGGGTGCGAGATATCTAAAATATGCACCAAAAGGTCGGCCTCGCGCACCTCGTCGAGCGTACTCTTGAACGACTCAATCAAGTGGTGTGGCAACTTGCGAATGAAACCTACGGTGTCGGTCATAAGGAACGGAAGGTTGTCAATGATTACCTTGCGCACTGTGGTGTCGAGCGTTGCAAAGAGTTTATTCTCGGCAAATACGTCGCTCTTCGACAAAAGGTTCATCATCGTAGATTTGCCTACGTTGGTATAACCCACCAATGCCACACGCACCATCTTACCACGATTCTGGCGTTGGGTGGTCATCTGTTTGTCGATGGCCACAAGGTGCTTTTTGAGCAACGAGATTTTGTCGAGGATGATACGGCGGTCGGTCTCGATTTGGGTCTCACCCGGACCACGCATACCGATACCACCACGCTGACGCTCCAAGTGGGTCCACATACGGGTCAATCGTGGCAAGAGATATTGATATTGAGCCAATTCGACTTGAGTCTTAGCATAGGCAGTTTGTGCACGTTTGGCAAAGATGTCGAGGATGAGGTTGGTGCGGTCAAGCACCTTAATCTGCAATTCGCGCTCGATATTACGCAATTGCACAGGCGACAATTCGTCGTCGAATATCACCATACCCACTGGTTCTTCGCTCTCCTCGCGCTCTTTGATAAAGTCGCGTATCTCCATCAATTTGCCCTCGCCCACAAACGTACGCGAGTTAGGGTAATCCAGCTTTTGAAAGAATGTTTTCACTACATGAGCACCTGCCGTATCAGCCAAAAACGCCAATTCGTCGATATACTCACGCGCCTTTGCCTCTTTTTGTTGTGGCGTAATCAACCCCACCAACACCGCATTCTCACAATAAATTTCTGTTACTTCTATTGCCATATTTTGAAAAATTGAGAATTGATAATTGAGAATTGAAAATTATTCGCTTCGCTCGTTTTTATTATTTTTTTCTTTATCTTTATTTTAGACAGAATGACATAAGAACATATTTATCTTATCATACATATTATATTTGTCTTTATGTCATTATATCGAAAAAAATCAAACCACAGTACCGTCGGTGACATTGAAGATTTTGACTTCGGAGCGGACTTGTGCCATTAGTTGGTCGGTATGATTGCGGTTGGTGTCGGTAATAAACACTTGTCCGAACTCATCCGATGCCACCAAGTCGACGATATTCTTCACTCGCTGTGCATCCAATCGGTCGAATATATCGTCCAACAACAACAGTGGCGACTCGCCCGTCACGCGCTTGAGATAGACATATTGCGCCAATTTGAGCGCTACGAGATAGGTCTTGTTCTGCCCTTGCGAGCCTGTGCGCTTAATCGGGTATCCATCGAGCAGCATCTCCAAATCATCCTTGTGCGAGCCACGTGTGGTGTAGCCAATTGCATGATCGCGCACTCGGCACTCTGCCAACAACGGCGCCAAATCGCCTTGCTCAGAGTGCGACTTATAGTGCAACTCGACATGCTCGCCTTCGCCCGCTATGGCGGCATAGTAGCGTTCGAACACAGGTGTGAAGCCTTCGATGAATTCTCTCCTTCGGCGATAGATATACTCAGCCTCGAGCGCCATCTGCATCTCGTATATCTCTAGCATTGCTGCTTCAGGCATATCGTCTTGTTTCAACAACGCATTCCTACTCTGCAACGCCTGATTGTATCGCATGAGCGACATAAGGTATGGTCGGTCGTACTGCGAGATAACCACATCCATAAATCTTCTTCGCTCGTCGCTACCCTCATCGATTAGGTATTGGTCCGATGGCGAAATCAGCACTGCCGGTATCAACCCAATATGGTCCGACATGCGCTGATACTCCTTCTTATTGCGTTTGAATTGCTTCTTTGTTCTGCGCTTCACTGCCGCCGAAATCACCTCTTCTTGCCCCGCCACCTCATACTTGCCTTGTAGCATAAAGAACTCCTCGTCGTGGTGTATCAACTGCGAATCTACAGCGTTCAAATGACTCTTGGTGAACGACAAATAGTATATCGCATCCAACACATTGGTTTTGCCCATGCCATTCGACCCCAAAAAACAGTTGAATTTTGGAGTAAATAGCAAGTCGCACTCACGCAAATTGCGATAGTTCAAACACGTCAGATGCTCTAAGTGCATTATTTCAACAAATTAATTACCTCTTCTACCGACAACAATTGTTGTTCGCCCGAAGCCATATTTTTCAACATCACTTTGCCTGCCTCCATTTCCGAGTCGCCTACGATGGCAACGTATGGGATTTGGTTATTATCGGCATAGGTCATCTGTTTTTTCATCTTAGCCACCTCTGGATAGATTTCTGCCGCAATGCCTGCACGACGCACCTCACGCACCAACGGACGGCAATAGTCCAACCCCTTTTGGTCGTACGAGAGGAATATCATGCGTGTGCCTGCTGTGGCTTCTTTAGGGAATTTGTCGAGCATTGTGAGCACGTCGTAGATGCGGTCTGCCCCAAACGAGAAGCCTACGCCCGACACCCCTGGCAATCCGAAGATGCCTGTAAGGTTGTCATAACGACCACCGCCCGAAATCGAACCCATCTCTACGCCTAATGCTTTCACCTCGAGGATAGCACCTGTATAGTAGTTCAAGCCACGAGCCAATGTCAAGTCGAGTTCTACGCCACATTTCACATCGCTCTCGCCTACATAGCGAAGCACCTCTTCCAATTCGTCAAGACCCTTTTGCGCTGTAGCACTCTCTGCCAATACTTCGCGCAACTTAGCCACTTTCTCTTCGTTTGTACCTTCGAGCAAGAGGATTGGTTTCAATTTCTCAACTGCCTCCGCAGCAATACCTTTCGACACCATCTCTTCGTTCACTTTGTCGAGACCAATTTTGTCCATCTTGTCGATTGCCACTGTGATGTCGATAATACGCTCTGCCTCACCAACCCACTCAGCAATACCTGCCAACACTTTGCGGTTGTTCAACTTGATTACTACGTCGATACCAAATTTTTGAAATGCTTGGTCAATCATCTCAATCATCTCTGCCTCATACACAAGCGAGTCTGAACCTACCACGTCGGCGTCGCATTGGAAAAACTCACGATAACGACCTTTCTGAGGTCTGTCGGCACGCCACACTGGTTGGATTTGGAATCGTTTGAATGGGAATGTTATCTCATCGCGATGTTGCACCACATAGCGCGCAAATGGCACTGTCAAGTCGTAGCGCAAACCTTTCTCACTCACTTTGTTTGTGAGTTTGATGCTGTTTTTAGCCAACAACTCTTCGTCCGACAATTTCGCTGCCCAGTCACCCGAATTCAACACTTTGAACAACAATTTGTCACCCTCTTCGCCATATTTACCCATCAATGTCGAGAGATTCTCCATCGACGGAGTCTCTATCTGTTTAAAGCCGTAATTGGCAAATACCGAACGAATTGTATTAAAAATATAATTACGCTTCGCCATCTCTACAGGCGAAAAATCACGCGTACCTTTTGGAACTGAAGGTTTCATATCTTATTAGTTATTAGTTAATTATTCTTGAATTGTGAATTATAAATCAAATCTGTTGCACCTATGTGCGATGCCACATACTCTGCCGCCGCAGTGGCAGGCGCTACATTATTTGCCAAAAACTCATCCAATGCCGCAAAGCACTCATCTTTTGTCACTATCGAACGTGCCGCTCCACACTCTATCAACTCGCATGCCTCTTTGAATTTCTTATAATTAGGTCCAAACACCACAGGTATACCCCATGCCGCAGCCTCAAGCGTATTATGTATTCCCACACCAAATCCACCACCTATATACGCCACCTGACCATACTGATAGATGCTCGATAAAATACCTATTGTATTAATCACCAGCACATCTACCTCTTTCAATTCCTCATTCCTCACTCCACATTCCTCATTGTATAAAGCATATTTGCATCTCAATCTCTTAGTCAACTCCTCTATTCTATCCTCTCTCACCTCATGCGGAGCAATAATCATCTTCACCCTGCCCGCTCTGCTATTGATATACTCTGCCAACAACTCCTCATCTGGCCCCCACGAACTGCCCACTACCAAAACTGGGAATTGAGAACCGAAAGTCTTTGAGCCATTAGCGATAAAATTATTATCATTCCTCATTCCACATTTCTCATTCCTCATTCCAATAAACTCCTCCACTACATCCAACTTTCTCGCTACCGACACCACATCAATCACTCTATCAAATCGAGTATCTCCTGCCACTACCACATTCTCCACTCCTATCCCTTTCAACAACTCTTTCGACTCATTATTCTGCACAAACAAGGTCTTAAACGCCTTCAACCCTTCGCGAAACAATCCTCCATACCACTTGAAAAACACCTGTCCCGGTCTGAATATTGCCGAAATTATGTAGGTATCCACACCACGAAGACGCAATTGGCGCAAATAGTTCAACCAAAATTCATATTTCACAAATACCACCTTCTCTGGCTTCACCATCTCCACAAATCTACGTGTATTCTCCGTCGTATCCAAAGGCAAATAGCATATCACATCTGCCCCAGCATAATTCTTCCTCACTTCATAGCCCGATGGCGAGAAAAAAGTAAGCAATATCTTATACTCTGGATTATCTCTTTTCAACTTCTCTATCAACGGCCTACCTTGCTCAAATTCGCCCAACGATGCCGCATGCACCCACACCACTCTGTCGCCCAACGCAATATTCTCAGCAATTTTCACAAACGCATCTTGCTCGCCTTGCCACATCAATCTCACCTTCGGATTGAACATTGCGACAATACGAACCGCCAAAGCATAAAACCAAATCGCTATATTATACAAATATCTCATTACAAATCAACATATTACACCATCAATCCCACACAACAACCTCAACCTACAAAATTACAAAAAAATATTCATATACACAACAAGCAAAAAAAATAGAGACACAACCAAGTTGCGTCTCTACTATACAATTATGAAGTTTCCGATTAAACGAGTTCAACAAAAACCTCTTTACCTTCCTCAGCAATAGCCACTTTGTTCTCACGAGCCAACCAGCCAAGTGCTGCATAAATTTCTTTTTCAGTCAATTTAGTTGCTTTTTTGATGGCTTTCAATTCCAATTTGCCACCTTCCAATGCATGCCATACAAGACCTGCATTTGTACCAATTTTTTCAATCATGTTTTTTAAAAATTAAAGACTTTTAATACTAAGAAATTACAAACTTGCGATACGAGATTACCATCTCTCGCAAATCTGGATGCGACAATTGAACTGAAGTGCAGCCAATTTTCGCAATTCGAGTACAAAGTTACAAAAAAAATCTCAGACTACCAAATCTAACTTTTTCTGTAATAACAAGATGCACCACCCAACTATAATATTTACAATTTTATGCTTGATTATACATTGAAACGGAAGTGCATGATGTCGCCATCTTGAGCCACATATTCTTTACCCTCTACACCCATTTTGCCAGCTTCTTTCACTGCTGCCTCCGAGCCATAAGTAAGGAAATCCTCATATTTGATTACTTCTGCACGGATAAAACCTTTTTCAAAATCGGTATGGATAACACCAGCACATTGTGGAGCCTTCCAACCATCTTGGAATGTCCATGCACGCACCTCTTGTACACCTGCAGTAAAATAAGTTTTCAATTTGAGAAGTGCATAAGCCGATTTGATAAGACGTGCAACGCCCGACTCTTCAAGACCTATCTCGGCAAGGAACATTTGGCGTTCTTCGTATGTTTCAAATTCAGCAATTTCACTTTCAATCTTAGCAGCAATCACAAGCACTTCGGCATTCTCTTTTTGAGCAATTTCGCGCACACGTTCCACATATTCATTGCCAGTTGCAGCGCTTGCTTCGTCAACATTACATACATAAAGAACTGGTTTTGCTGTGAGGAGGAAGAGTTCACGTGCTATTTTTTCTTCATCTTTTGTGTCAAATGTCACAGTACGAGCCGAAAGACCTTGCTCAAGAGCTGCTTTATATTTCACAAGCACATCATATATCTGTTTTGCTTGTTTGTCGCCACCTGTTTGTGCTTGTTTTTGCACTTTTTGGATACGAGCATCCACAGTCTCAAGGTCTTTAAGTTGAAGTTCGGCATCAATAATTTCTTTGTCGCGAATAGGGTCAACCGAACCATCCACATGCACAACATTAGGGTCGTCGAAGCAACGAAGAACGTGCAAAATTGCATCTGTTTCACGTATATTTGCAAGGAATTTATTACCAAGACCCTCACCCTTAGATGCACCTTTCACAAGACCCGCAATGTCAACAATCTCAACAGTTGTTGGCACAATACGTTGTGGATTAACAAGTTCTGCAAGTTTATTAAGACGTTCATCTGGAACTGTGATTACACCCACGTTTGGTTCAATTGTACAGAATGGGAAGTTTGCCGATTGGGCTTTTGCGTTAGAAAGACAGTTGAAGAGGGTTGATTTTCCAATATTAGGCAACCCTACGATTCCACATTGTAATGCCATTTTATTTAGTCGTTAATAGTTAGAAACTAATGATTATTTATTGATTGATAATAAAATGCAAAGTTACGACTTTTTTTTGGATTAGGCAATACCCCAAAAACTCACCCCCTACTTCACCCAACCCAGAACATATGATAAATATACTATAAATATAGGATAAATATACTATAAACATACTATAAATATACTATAATCCTATCCAAACCCATTTCACAAAGCATCAAACCCCATTTTTTGCACAAACCACCCCATTTTGAGTCATTTTTTTGCTCAAAAATTTGGATTATTGGCAATAAAAGTTTAATTTTGCAAATCAAATCAAACCGACGATGGAAGACAAAAACAAAAAGAAATCGAAAACTCGAAAACTTATAGTGGATGTGGCACGTCGCCAATTTGCTATGTATGGCAAAGACAACGTGACAATGAACGATATTGCTGTAGCTTCAGGCAAGGGCCGACGCACAATCTACACCTACTTTAGCAACAAAGATGAGGTCTATCTTGCCGTGATTGAAAACGAATTGGACCACCTAATCGAACGCCTACAAGTGGTGATGAACAAAGACCTCTCACCCGAAAAGAAACTCGAAGAGTATATCTTCACCCGATTCGATGCCGTGAAAGAGGCTATCGAACGCAATGGTTCGCTCCGCGCCGATTTCTTCCGCAATATCTACGAGGTGGAGAAGGCTCGCCGCTCTATCGACATCAAAGAGATTCGTATGATTAAGCAAATCATGGACGAAGGCATGCGCCTCGGCATTTTCCAAATTCATAGCACTCAATGGGCTGCAATGATGACTCTCTACTCTCTCAAAGGCCTCGAAGCCCCTTATCTCAAAAACAACATCGGAACCTACATCCGCGACAACCGCCACATCATCATCAAAACTCTGTTTGACGGAATGCTAACAAGGAATGAGAAATGAAAATCATATTACTATCTGACACCCACGCTTGTTGCGACAAAAAGATTGAGAAATATCTCTCCGACTGCGACGAGATTTGGCATGCTGGCGACATTGGTTCGCTGAATGTAGTCAATCGCTTGCGCTCATTTGCTCCTCTACGTGCTGTGCATGGCAATATCGACGGACAAGACATCCGATACGATTTCCCCGAATTTCTCGAGTTTGACATCGATGGCATCAAAGTGCTAATGACCCACATCGGCGGTTTCCCAGGCAAATATGATACACACGCCCTCAAAAAGATTCTTGAACTAAAACCCAACCTATTCATCTGCGGGCATAGTCACATCCTCCGCGTAATGTACGACCAACACCATAATATGCTGACGATGAACCCTGGCGCAGCCGGCCGACAAGGCTTCCACCACGTGCGCACCCTACTGCGTTTCGACATCGACGCAGACGAAATTAAAAACCTCGAAGTAATCGAAATTCCACGATAAAAAAATCTCCATTCGGCATCAGCCAAATGGAGATTTATTATTAAAAATATCTAATGATAATTAGAATTTAGCATTTTTCATATCACCAGTTTCGATCAATGCTTTATGCATTGCAAAGCAGTTGTCGAGGTTGAGTGGTGTGTGCGCCAATGGTGCTTTTGCAAGATAGTCGCGGAGCATTTCGCGATATTCTGGATCAACACAATTGTCGATAATGCAGTTAGCACGTTGGATTGGCGATTTGCCACGAAGGTCAGCCACACCATGTTCAGTGATAAGGATTTTCACTGAGTGCTCTGATTGGTCGATATGAGATACGTAAGGTACGATAGCTGAAATCTTACCATCTTTAGCAGTTGAAGGTGTAGTGAAGATTGAGATATAAGCGTTGCGAGTAAAGTCGCAAGAACCACCAATACCATTCATCATCTTAGTACCTGTAACGTGAGTAGAGTTTACATTACCGAAGATGTCAGCCTCAAGTGCTGTGTTGATAGTGATAAGACCAAGACGACGAGCAACCTCTGGGTTGTTAGAGATTTCTTGTGGACGAAGAACGAGTTTATCTTTGAAGAACTCGAGGTCGTTATAGATTTCGTCGAGAACAGGGTTAGATACTGTCAATGAGCAACCAGAAGCGAATTTACAGTTACCTTCTTTCATCAAACCGATAACTGCATCTTGGATTACCTCTGTGTACATTTCGAATGGTGGAATATCAGGGTTTGCACCAAGTGAACCAAGCACTGCATTTGCGATATTACCTACACCTGATTGGATAGGGAGGAATGACGCAGGAATGCGACCAGCTTTGATTTCTGCAGCAAGGAAGTTTGCTACATTTTCACCGATTTTAGCAGTCACTTCGTCTACTGGAGAGAAGCCACCTACTTCGTTAGGACGGTTAGTGTTAACTACTGCGATAATTTTAGCAGGGTCAACTTGTACGTATGGTTGTCCGCAACGGTCAGATGGTTTGTAAACTGGAATTGCTTCACGACAAG
>JAZLEE010000109.1:0-2530 GCA_045615085.1 Candidatus Aphodosoma sp.
ATTTCGTCGTCTTCTACTACGAGGTTTTCAACAATGAAGTTTTGTCTTTCTGGGGTATTATCGCCCATGTAGAAAGAGAGGAGTTCGCTTACTGCATCTACTTTGCGAAGGTTCACTTGGTCGAGTCGCATATCGGGACCAATGAAGTGTTTGAATTCGTCTGGAGAGATTTCTCCGAGACCTTTGAATCGAGTAATTTCGGGATTAGCTCCAAGTTCGTTGATAGCAGCGAGTCGTTCTTCTTCGGTGTAGCAATAGCGAGTTTCTTTCTTGTTGCGTACACGGAAAAGAGGAGTTTGGAGGATATATACGTGACCTTTCTTTACTAAGTCTGGGAAGAATTGAAGGAAGAAAGTCATCAACAAAAGACGGATGTGCATACCATCGACATCGGCATCGGTTGCGATGATTACCTTGTTATAGCGTAGACCTTCAAGACCGTCTTCGATGTTGAGAGCTGCTTGTAGGTAGTTGAATTCTTCGTTTTCGTATACTACTTTCTTCGTTTGTCCATAAGAGTTGTATGGTTTACCGCGAAGAGAGAACACAGCTTGAGTATCGACGTCGCGAGTTTTGGTGATAGAACCAGAAGCAGAGTCTCCCTCGGTGATGAAGATACAAGATTGGTCGCGAAGGTCGCCTTTGTTATCATTGAGGTGAATTCGGCAGTCGCGAAGTTTCTTGTTGTGGAGATTGGCTTTTTTAGCACGTTCGCGAGCCAATTTTGTTACTCCGGCAATTGCTTTACGCTCTTTTTCAGATTCCTGAATTTTTTTGAGCATTACATCGGCAACTTCAAGATTTTTGTGGAGATAGTTGTCTACCTCTTTTTTGACGAAGTCGCCAACGAATTTAGCAATGGTAGGGCCCTCAGGACCCATGTCTTTTGAACCGAGTTTTACTTTGGTTTGTGATTCGAACACAGGGTCTTGCACCGATACTGCTACTGCGGCTACAAGACCAGAGCGAATATCACTGAGTTCCATGCCGTTTTTGTTGTAGTATTCCTTGATAGTTTTACCAAAAGCTTCACGGAAAGCAGATTGGTGAGTACCACCTTGAATAGTGTGTTGACCATTGACGAAAGAGTAGTATTCTTCGCCATATTGTTCGGTATGAGTGAATGCTATTTCAATATCTTCGTCTTTGAGGTGAACGATAGGGTAGAGAGGTTCTGATGTAGTAGCTTCATTGAGAAGGTCGAGAAGACCATTTTTAGATACGAAGCGTTTTCCATTGTAGGTAATAGTGAGCCCAGTATTCAAATAACTATAGTTGCGGAGCATAGTTTCCACAAACTCATCTTTGAATGCGTAGTGAGGGTCGAAGAGACGCTCTTGTGGGTGTTGAGGGTCGCAGTCTGGGGTGAAACAAACAAGCGTACCATTCTTTTCGGTTGTAGGTTCGAGGTCGTATTCTTTTATGAGTTTACCTCGTTCGAAGTCGGCTTGTTTCACCATGCCATCGCGGAATGATTTCACAGTGAATGAGCGTGAAAGGGCATTCACCGCTTTTGTACCTACACCATTAAGACCAACTGATTTTTTGAAGGCTTTGTCGTCGTATTTACCACCAGTGTTGAGAATAGAGACAGCATCAATCATTTTGCCTTGAGGAATACCACGACCATAGTCGCGCACAGTAACAGTGCGCTCTTTGATTGTTATCTCAATGCGGTTGCCAAAGTGCATGCGGAACTCGTCGATAGAGTTGTCAATTACCTCTTTGATGAGTACGTAGATACCATCGTCGGCACTCGAACCATCCCCCAATTTACCAATGTACATACCTGCACGGCGGCGTATATGGGTGAGTCCTTCAAGGGTGACGATGTTAGCATCGATATAATCTGCTGCTGCAAATTGGCTATCTAATGATGTTGTTTTTTCTTCTGACATTCTTTTGTTGTGGGTAAGTAATTGTTAGCAAGTAGTAGAGACACGACAACAGTACATAAAACAGGGCGTTTTATGTACTATATTGAAGTATTAGAAATTGCGATTGATTAGCGAATGCGTTTGTTGAGAACGATGTGAGCGAAAAGACCTACGAGAACACAGCCTAAGCCTACATAGAGATAGCCGTTGCCACCGCCGATAACAGCGAAGTGATAATAAACAAATACAGCTACGCCGATAAGCATAAGCAATACACCGAGATAGTTGATTAATTCTTTCATATATTTAGTTTTTTAGTAGCGAGTAGTGAGTATACATCGCTTAGTTAATTTTTATATAATGGGCACAAAATTACAAAATATTTTTGATACGATAAAATATTTTTAGTTTTTATTTGCGCGTTTACGTTCGGTTTCGTCGAGGATGATTTTGCGGATACGAATATGGTTAGGTGTAATTTCTGCATATTCGTCTTCTTTTATATATTCGAGAGTCTCTTCGAGCGACATCACTACAGGTGGAATAAGTTTCACTTTGTCGTCAGATCCAGAAGCACGCATATTGGTGAGTTTCTTCGACTTAGTTACGTTCACTACGAGGTCACCCTCTTTGCTATGTTCGCCAACTACTTG
>JAZLEE010000110.1:0-7280 GCA_045615085.1 Candidatus Aphodosoma sp.
CTTACAAAGGCATCTGGTATGCTTCTGAAGCATTCATGAAATACAAAACTATCAACATCGTCCTCCACAAAGACGCTCTTCCAAAAGCTCTTGCTAAAAAACTCGGCATTAAATAATTGCCAACTATATACAACAAAAAAAGTGCTTGACCCTTCAGTCAAGCACTTTTTTTTATAATCTACCAATCAAATTATTCCACAAATCTCACTTTCTCTTTCATACGTGGTTTTGCCTCTGGAGCCTCATCCGCATAACCCAACCCTACGCACAAACACAACTCATAGCCTTCACTGAATCCCAATCTCTCAAGCACTGGTGCACATGCAGGATTGTCATTTATCATTCTCACTGGACTACCCAAGCAAATCGAACCAACGCCCAACGACTGAGCCGACAACATCATATTTTGTGCCATCAAACCACAATCATATGCCGAGAAATCATACGACAAGTCACGCGCAATAAACACCATCACAGGCGCACCACGAAAACAACCTACCGCCATCTCTGCTTTTTCGCCATATGCCTCTGCCATCACAGCCTTAATCTCTTCCATCACTTGTGGATTATCCACCACACGCACTTCCCACGATTGCTTGTTCTGACCATTAGGAGCATTAATACCACACTCCATAATCTTCTCCAATGTCTCACGAGCCACAGTCTCAGGTTTATACTTTCTGATACTTCTGCGCTCCATAATACTCTCAATTGTTGCATTTTCGTACTTCATAGTCTCTTCAGTTTTTTCTGTTTTTGCACAGCATGCAGCCAATGCCACAACGCACAAACCTACAATAAATAATTTAACAATTTTCATAATACAAAAATTTAAAGGTTAATATAATAAACAAAACATTCCTAATTCCTAATTCCTAATTCCTAATTCCTCATTCCCCATTATCTCCCTAAAGTCTCTCAAATATCTAATCCTAAAAAGTATTGCCGCCACACTCAATCCACCAATAAATCCCATCCAAACTCCTGGCGCACCAAGTCCCACCACAAATGCCATCACATATCCCAACGGCAAATTGATAACCAAATATGCCAAAATCGCAACATACATTGTTATCTTCACATCTTTCAACCCTCGCAATATACCGGCTCCTACCACTTGCATACCATCAGATAATTGAAAAAGACTTGCCATTATCAACACTTGCGAGCCTATATGAATCACATCTGGGTCCGACGAAAACAACATAACTATATCTCGTCTAAGCACCACCAACAGCAATCCCATCAACAAGTTAGCACACAAGCAGAGGTGTATCGATGCATTAGCTGCCATACGCATTGCCACATAATCCTTCGCACCATATTGGTGACTGACCCTAATTGTAGTCGCTGCCGATATACCCAACACCACCATAAACAACAAGTTACTCATCTGAGATGCTATCTGATGACTTGCCAATGCCGCTGCGCCAAGCCATCCCATCATTATACCCGAAAAGGCAAATGCCGACATCTCTACCAAAATATGTACTGCTATCGGAAATCCCACCTTCAATATCTCAACCACGCTTCTCCAATCAAACAACTTTAGTCTAAACTCTTCGCAATATTGCCCCCACTCGCGTCGCCAATATATCACTGCAAACAATGCTATTGGCATCACTACACGCGAAATCAGCGTGGCAATACCTGCCCCCACAACTCCCATCTCTGGAAAACCACAGTTACCATATATCAAAAAGTAGTTAAACAATATGTTCACCAAATTGGCTACTATCGTGATCACCATTGCCACCGACGTATTACCCAATCCTTCGAGCAATTGTTTCCCTGCCATAAATAGCGTATTAGGCAATATACTCACTATCAAAATTATATAATATGGTATTGCACAATCCACTACTGCCACATCTTGCCCCATATTATATAGAAAAAATCGCACTACATACAACAATCCCAACATCAATACTGACGACAGTACCGACAGTAGCAACTGATTCTGAAATATCTTGCCCATCTGACGCCTTTTGTCATCCTCGTTCACTTCTACCGATGTAAACAACTGACCCACTATCGGTGTCGCTCCCATCAACAAGCCATTCACAAACAAAAATCCCAACAATGCAATCGACGAGGCCAACGACACTGCGGCCAATTCCGTTGTCCCCAATTTGCCTACCATGAACGTATCGACCAACTGAGTCAACGCAACTCCCACTTGCGACAAGACTATCGGTCCAGCCACCTTCAAATTTCTCCTATAATATGGTAAATATTCTCTAAATCTCATATAAACAAAAAAAGAATTGAAAATTGGAATTAATAATTCTCAATTCTCAATTTTCAATTCTAAATTATCAATTTTAGAGATGTAGCGTATGCCCCATTCTCTCTTTCTTAGTTTTCAAATAATGTTCGTTATATTCGTTCATCTCAATTTCAATAGGCACATTCTCTACAATCTCAAGTCCATAACCCTCCAAACCAATACGTTTCACAGGGTTATTCGACATCAATCGCATTTTTGTAATACCAATTTCGCGAAGAATATTTGCTCCTACACCATAGTCGCGCTCGTCTGCTTGGTAACCGAGATGCAAGTTAGCATCTACTGTATCCATACCCTCTTCTTGCAATTTATATGCACGAATTTTGTCCATCAAACCAATGCCACGACCCTCTTGATTCAAATACACAATTGCACCCTTACCCTCTTTCTCTACCAACTCCATTGCTTTATGCAATTGTTCGCCACATTCGCAACGACACGAACCAAAGATATCACCTGTCATACATGACGAGTGCACACGCACCAACACTGGTTCATCTTTTTCCCATTCACCTTTCACCAATGCCACATGTTCGAGTCCATTTGATTTTTGACGGAATGGTATGATTTTAAAGTTACCATAATGTGTTGGCAACATTGCCTCTTCACCTTTCTCAACGAGCGACTCTGTTTTCAAACGATATGCAATCAAATCTTTAATTGTGATAAGTTTGATGCCATATTTTTGAGCCACCAATTGCAAGTCTGGCATACGAGCCATTGTTCCATCTTCATTCATGATTTCAATCAATGCCGCAGCTGGATACAACCCTGCCAAACGAGCCAAGTCCACCGATGCTTCGGTGTGACCTGCACGACGCAACACGCCTCTCTCTTGTGCATAAAGCGGATTGATATGACCTGGACGACCAAATGCCTCTGGCTTCACATTAGGGTCTGCCAATGCTCTAATCGTTGCTGCTCTATCATGGATAGAAACCCCTGTCGAACAGCCTTCCAAATAATCCACCGTCACTGTAAATGGTGTTCCCAACATTGATGTATTATTGCTCACCTGACGTTCCAATTCCAACTCTTTACAACGGCTAATTGGTAGCGGAGTACACAACACCCCACGACCATTTTTCAACATAAAGTTCACCGCTTCTGGTGTAATCTTTTCTGCTGCAATTATAAAATCGCCTTCATTTTCACGATCTTCATCGTCGACAACAATCAAGAATTTTCCTTCACGAAAATCCTCAAGTGCCTCTTCAATTGTGTTAATTCTGAATTCCATAATTTTATTAATCTCGACTCAAGCCTCCAGACCCAAATCTTATTTTTTTTATTTTTATATTTTTTATTCTTTTCAAAAACAACTTCCATCCATCCGCATTAAATAGCGTAGAATCCGTCGCTGCCTTATATGTCAAAAATACGCCTATTGGCAACAATATTGCCGAACTCAACCACATTCCTTGCCATACCTCCCACACCGATTCTCTCGCCATCTTCACACCCATCGTATCAATAATGTAGTAAATAATAAACATCAACACCGACACCACAACAGGCATTCCCAATCCCCCCTTTCTAATAATCGCTCCAAGAGGCGCACCAATAAAGAAAAATATCAAACACGCAAACGACAACGTAAACTTCCTATGCCACTCCACCGAATGCTTTGTATAGAATCTATCCGAATCAGTTATCACAGTCTTACTATACTGCACATCATTGCTCACTGTATTTATTCGCGACACAGCATTCGTCATTATATTCTTCGCTTGTCTATACGTTGCTCCAGCCAAAAGCGAATCAAAATCATAACATTTATCATCTTTCAACACATTCACCGAGTCCTCCATCTCAAACACCTTTGCATACAACTTCTCATCCTTCATCTGAACCGACAAATTCTCTCGCAAAGAATCTCGCACCACATTAATCGAGTCAATATCTCGCGTCAACCTCACTATATTTTTCGACACATGCTGATTATCCAAAAACGAATCATCCATCTCATTGAAATTAGCGTCAAAATCAACCAATATCTCTTTCTTCTTAAACACCTCTCGTCTATAAGGAACATTCTCAAAATCAAACCCCTCACCCTTCTTCAAGTTCTCAAACGACTCCCCATTCACAAACGTCAACTTCAAATTCAACTTATCTTCAGTCATCTTCACATACATAGTATCTGCAGTCGAAACCGATGCATTATCAAACCCGCTCGAAAAATCATACGCCATCACATCCAACAACCCCCCAGGCTTATAATCCTTTCCCCTCACATACAATCTCAATCTATTTATCTCCGAATAGAATTCCCCCACAGGGATATTCAATTCTGGCGACTTCTGCCTAAAACTAAACAACAACGTCCACTGCTTTTTCTGCGCCACAGGTATCACATTATTCGAAAACCAAAACGCACCAAAGCATATCAACAAAATAAATATCATCAACGAACGCATTATTCTAAACAAACACACCCCTGCCGACTTCATTGCCAACAACTCCAACTTCTCCCCCATATCTCCAAACGACATCAACGAAGCCAACAATATCGCAAGCGGCAACGCCATTGGCACCAATGCCAACCACGAATACAGCAAAAACTCCAACAGCACCTTAAATGGCAAACCCTTGCCAATCATCTCCCCAATATACAGCCACAAAAACTGCATTATCAACACAAACGAACAGATAAAAAATGTCGCAAAAAACAGCAACAAAAAATTCTTCAAAACATATAAATCTATTCGTTTCATTACACAATTACTCTTACCAAAATTTAGAACGCAAAGTTACAAAAAAAAATCCAATCCCCCAACACCAAACCGCAACTCACAACACTAAATTCTTATTCCCAAATGCAACCCCAACATTCTCACCTGCTCTTCCCACAACATCTTCGCATCTTCCACATCATCAACCTCCGCAAAATCCGTAATTATCAACGTAATGTTACCAGTCAAAGCATCCTCATGAATCTTCAATTCAAAATAACAGTCAGTATTATCCCCAACCCATCTAAACTTCACCAACTGTTTATCCTTATACGCCAATCTCACAGCCTCCTGTTCCGACTTATCCCACACAAACACCCACTTATCACCCTTCAACATCACATCATCCGCAAACCAATCACCCAAACCCGGAGCCGTACTTATAGCCGTCCACAACACCGAACGCGAACACGCATTCAGCACAAATTCCATAACAAATTTCTCTTTCATATATTCAAAAACTATTAACAATTGACTATTAACAATTAATTACCTAAGCGCATCCTTATCAAACGCCAACGGCAACAGTGCCTTCACGCTCTTCACCACATACACACCCCTCCTACCATACAACAACACATCCATATCAACCCCATATCTCATCTCCGTCTCCAACAACACCTGCCTACATGCGCCACACGGAGTAATCGGCTCCTCCAAAAAATCCCCACCCGCAAACGTCGCTATAGCCAACGCCTTCGGAGCAACATCCGGATATTTCGAATTCGCATAAAACATCGTAACTCTCTCAGCACACAACCCCGACGGATAAGCCGCATTTTCCTGATTCGTACCACTCACCACCTCTCCATTCGACAACAACACCGCCGCACCAACATTAAATTTCGAATACGGAGCATACGAATTCCGAGTTGCCTCCTTAGCCGCATCCACCAACATTTTATAGGCATCTGGCAATTCCTCATAGCCATACACCAACACACTCGTCACAATCTTACGTTCTTCCATAACACATGTTTTTATATCAATTACGATTTGCAAATATAACATTTTTTTTCATAACCTACAAATTTTATACAAAAAAAAGGAACCTTTTCTCAAAGATTCCTTTTTTTGCATTGTTTCTTAGTATTAGTTTTTTTAAGGTAAAAAGATTGAGCAATATTCATCATAAATTTTTACGTTGCAAAGTAACAACTTTTTTTTCAAATATCAAACAAAAAAAAACATATTATAAAACATATTTTTCCACCAACAATATCAATCCGAAAGCACACCACCCCTTTACGTACAAAAAACATAATTCAACCACCATAATATCAACACATTAAACAACTACATATTTATAACACATCCTCACAAAACACACCATTTTCCCACAAAAATCGCCACAACACACAACTTCATAAACCGCATTTTTAACAAAAAATCCAATTTTTAACACAAAAACAAAGGCCAAAAAATTCCTAAAATTTCAATTTATTAGCAAAAAACAACAAATACAATAACCCCACACCCAACAACACCCACAATTCACCATTCCCAACACTCCTCTCAAAACACAATATCACACCTCCAAAAACACCCACTAAAATACAATAACCCCATCCCTACCCTAAATATACTATACAGCAACCTGCAAGCAACCCTCGCCCCACCCCCCCCCAACCCACCTAAAAAACATAAGTCCCCCTCAAAAACACCCCAAAAATTTTATTTATATATATGGTGTAAATCTCAATTATTTTTTGTAACTTTGCACCGAATTTTGAGTATATAAAAAATTAAATCAAAACACTATGAATGTAGTTACTAAAACCATCACACTCGGTGATGGCCGTACCATTACCCTCGAGACAGGCAAACTCGCAAAACAAGCCGACGGAGCCGTAATGCTCACAATGGGTAAAACAATGTTGCTCGCTACCGTTTGTAGCGCAAAAGACGCCGTTCCTGGCACCGATTTCATGCCACTTTCTGTGGATTATAAAGAAAAATTTGCTTCTAACGGACGCTTCCCAGGCGGTTTCACTCGCCGCGAAGGCCGCTCAAGCGACTACGAAATCCTCGTTTCTCGTCTTGTCGACCGCGCTCTCCGTCCTCTCTTCCCAGACGATTATCACGCTGAAACTTTCGTTAACGTAACTCTATACTCTGCCGACGGCATCGACATGCCTGACGCACTCGCAGGTCTCGCAGCATCTGCTGCTCTTGCAGTATCTGACGTTCCTTTCAACGGTCCTATCTCTGAAGTTCGCGTAGCTCGCATCAACGGCGAATACGTCATCAACCCA
>JAZLEE010000111.1:0-10112 GCA_045615085.1 Candidatus Aphodosoma sp.
GCGAAAGAATCGCGTTCGAAATAACGAACAGCAGCAGCCATTTTGTCAGCAGCTTCTACATTTTTAGGAGCTACATAGCCATTGAAAAACCATACTACTGCAGCAGCAATAACTACAACTACAGCCAAACCTGTCAATAATTGTTTGCGGTTGTTTTCGATAAATTGTTCTGTTTTAGAGAGTGCTTGTTCTACATTTTGCAACTCATCTGGTTCTTGTTGAATTTTTTTGTTTGACATAATTATGTTCTATTTTTTGTTATTATTTTACGTATTAATAGTGCTTCCACATTTTAGCGTGCAAAGTTACAAAAAAAAGTTGAATTTAGAGCACCTATTTATTTATTTTTTTATAAGAATAGTCGTTTTCTATGTTCTTTTGCTCTAAATGTGAGTTTTTAAGAAAAGATGAGATTGCTTTATAGTATATTTATAGTATGTTTATAGTATATTTATCCTATATTTATCCTATATTGCATATAGAGGCGAAATATGGTGGGCAGAGTTTTTCGACAAATATTTTGTAGTTTGGAAATTTATGTGTATTTTTGTAGGTTAAAAATTTTGGTAATATGATTGAAATTGAACGCAAATATTTAGTTGTAAACGAGCAATATAAAGCTGGAGTGCCAATTCGCATTTCGCAGGGTTATATCTGTAGCGAGGAGAATCGCGTGGTGCGTGTACGCATCAAAGGGGATAAGGCTTATATCACAATAAAGAATGCCACTATTGGTTTTGCTCGAAATGAATATGAATATGAAATTCCAGTGGCTGATGCAGAGGCAATGTTGCATAACACTTGTCAACAACCGATTATAGACAAAACGCGCTATGTATTGGAACACAAGGGGTTCACATGGGAGATTGATGAATTCCATGGTGATAATGAAGGCCTTGTAGTGGCAGAAATTGAATTAGAGGATAGAAACGAGGTGTTTGAATTGCCTGATTTTGTTGGAGATGAGGTGACTGGTGATGCGAAATATTATAATGCGTGCCTATTCAAAAAACCTTATAAAACATGGTAAACTTTCAGAAGAAAAGACAAAATAACATAATTAACAAAATTAATATGAAAAAGATTTTATTATTTACAACAGTAATAACTTTATTTGTGGCTTGTACGCCTAAAGCGAACATCACAGGCTCGATTGCCGATGCAAAAGAGAAAACTATCTATTTGGAACATACCGGATTGAGTGTTACAACATTGTTGGATTCGGCTAAATTAGACGAAAGTGGTAAGTTTAATTTCAAATTGGAAAATCCACAATATCCTGATTTTTATCGTATCCGTCTTGGTAATCAATTCGTTGTATTCACAATGGATTCGGCAACAACAAATGTTGAAATCACCGCTTCGACAAGTGCGATGAATGATGCAACAATCAAAGGATCGGATGCTTCGCTCGACATTCAACGCTTGCGCAATTCGAACTTCGAACTACAACGCGCTGCATACGACAATGACATCGACAAAGTGACCCAAATGCTTGAGTCTCACAAGCGTTTAGCACAAGAGATTGTGCTTGCCAACCCACGTTCGGCAGCAGCATATTATGCTATTAATCAAACTATTGCGGGCAACTATTATATGTCGCCTTATCAAAAAGAGGATTTACCATTTTGGAATGCTGTGGCTACGGCATGGGACCTACATTATGCTGAATACGAACGTGCTAAAGAGTTGAAACAAACGGTATTGTTGGCTATTGGACAACAAAAAGCAGCTCAAATATCGGCAGAAAGCATTATTGAAAATATCACAGAAGAGGGTTTTATTGATATTGTTTTGCCTAACCGCATCGGTGAAACAACTGCATTGTCGTCGCTCGTGGGCAATGTGATACTCATCGACTTTTCGGCTTATGCAATGGAGCAGGCATCTGCTCACACTCTTTTCTTGAGAGAGTTGTATGCTACGTATCACGAACTTGGGTTGGAAATATACCAAATATCGTTTGATGCAGATAAATTGCTTTGGCTCGAGCAAACTCGCAACATACCTTGGGTGTGCGTGAGAGATGAGGCGTCAGTACAATCAAAATATCTCATTACTTACAACATAAGTGAATTACCAACATTCTTTCTTATGGACAAAGAGGGCAATATCCTTGGCAGATACAACCACGAGAATGTGGAAAAGGCAATTTATAACCTTACAAAATAAATATGTTGCTTAATTCTGCATTTATCTCAGCTATAAACTCGCAATTATCAACTCCATTCGATGCGATTGGAGTTGCGACTATTGAACCTATCGAGAATGAGATGACTCATTTGGAGCAATGGCTCGAAAAAGGTTATGCGGGAGAAATGAGATATATGCACAATAACTTGCACCTACGCGCTAATCCCAAAGAACTATTGCCTGAGGCAAAGTCGATGATAATGGTGCTGATGAACTACTACCCTTGCCAATGGCAGCCGGCTGACAAACCGCAAATAGCGGCATATGCCTATGGGAATGATTATCACCACATAGTGAAATCAAAACTAACACAATTGGCAGAGGAGATAAATAAAGTTGCGCCACACAAATATGCTGTGTTTTGCGACTCGGCGCCTGTATTAGAAAGATATTGGGCAACACGTGCGGGGCTTGGATGGATTGGACGCAATGGAATGCTCGTGAATCCGACACTTGGAACATTCACATTCATCGGCACATTGATTACTTCGCTCGATTTAGAGCCAAGTACGGAGGTGGAGAATAGGTGTGGCACATGCCATAAGTGCGTTGATGCGTGTCCAACGAAAGCAATTCTTGAGAATCGGACTATAAATGCTCGCCGCTGCCTTTCGTATCAAACTATAGAGAAAAAAGGTGACATTGATGCCGAATTGATAGATGCGGCAGGAAATACGTTGTACGGATGCGACCGATGCCAATTGGCTTGTCCTTGGAATAGATTTGCACACCCACATAATCATCCAGAACTTGAACCAATTAATGGGATTTTTGATATAGATTGGGCCTTGATGTCGCGATCTGAATTCAATCGAAAACTGAAATTTAGTCCGATGCAACGCGCTGGTTTGAAAAAGATTAAAGCGAGATATGTGCAAATAATTCATAATTCATAATTCAGGACTCCTCATTCCTCATTCTAAATATCGTGTACCTGATCATACTAATCATATATATAATACTTTTGCTCGGAGTTGGTTATTTGACTTCGCGCCGGAGCGCATCCAACGAGGCATTCTTTAGTGCCGAGCATCGTGCGCCGTGGTATCTCGTGGCGTTTGGCATGATTGGGGCATCGATTAGCGGTATCAGTGTGGTGTCAGTACCAGGTATGGTGGTTGCGTCGGGATGGACATATTTGCAAACTTGCCTCGGTTTTTTCTTTGGCTATATTGCTGTGGCATACATACTTTTGCCACTATACTACAAACTTCGGCTCACATCTATCTACGAATATCTCAACACACGATTTGGCGCTTCGTCGTATCATACTGGTTCGATTTTCTTTGTTATCGCCAAACTTGTGACCTCTGCGACAAAACTTTATATCGCAGTCTTGGTATTGCAACACTTCATCTTCGCTCAATGTGGCATTCCATTTTGGCTTACAGCAGTGATGTGCGTTGCAATAATTTGGCTATACACGCATCGTGCTGGTATTAAAACCATTGTGTGGACAGATACATTGCAAACACTGTTTTTCATCATAGCCATCTCGGTAATGTGCTACGAGGCGTATGAATTGCTAAACGAGCAACATTCAGCATTTAAAATGTTGCTATTCAGCGACACCACCAATACATTCGTTTTTGATGATTGGAGTAGCAAACAAAACTTTTGGAAACAATTCGTCAGTGGCATATTTATAGTTGTGGTGATGACTGGGTTAGACCAAGATATGATGCAAAAAAACCTCACTTGTCGTACACTAAAAGAGAGTCAGAAAAATATGCTTAGTTATGGGGTGGCATTTCTACCTATCAACTTTATATTGTTGCTATTAGGGTCGTTATGTGTAATTTACGCCCAAACGCAAGGCATACTATTGCCATCTGAACCGGACAAAATTATGCCTATGATGGCATCTTCAATTATGTCGCCTATCGCTGGCATCTGCTTTATGCTTGGCATAATATCTGCCTCATTTTCGAGTGCAGATTCTGCCCTCACTGCTATTACGACTACACTTTCGGTCGATATATTTCGTTGGAAAGAGCATGATTCTTTGAGAAAGAGATTGCATATTGCTGTGTGCATCGTATTTGCAATTATCGTCGTATTGTTTGGGTTCACGCTAAATCGCTCAATTATCGACACCATATACACAATCGTAGGATATGCCTATGGTCCACTGTTGGGGATGTTTGCTTTCGGGCTTTTCACTCGCTATCAAGTACGCGATAAATGGGTACCTATAGTGGCTATTATGTCTCCAATTGTGTGTTACACGATAAATGCTGTCACATCATACTATTGGGGGTATCATTGGGGATATGAACTATTATTGCTTAATGGCATGCTCGTTTTTGTTAGTTTATTCTTTATAAAAAAATAATCATTATATATTACACTATGCATATCAATTCATCAGAGTTCGTAATATCGAACACCGACTACAAACGCTGTCCTGAAGGGCGACTCCATGAATTTGCATTCATTGGACGTAGTAATGTTGGCAAATCATCGCTCATCAATATGCTTTTGCAACATCCTGACCTTGCGAAAACATCGTCAAAACCTGGTAAGACTTTGTTGATTAACCACTTTATTGTCAACAAAGAATGGTATATTGTCGACCTTCCTGGCTATGGTTATGCGCGAGCATCGAAAGAGCAACGTCGCAAACTCCGTGGCATTATTGAAGGATATATCCTCTTTCGCCCACAACTCACCAATCTTTTTGTATTGATAGATTGCCGCCACGAGCCACAACAAATCGACGTTGAATTTATGCGTTGGTTAGGCGAATCGGGCATTCCGTTCTCGATTGTATTCACAAAAGCCGACAAATTGAGCCAATCGCGCCTCGCTTCAAACATCGAAAACTACAAAAACGAACTCCTCAAAGAGTGGGAATCATTGCCTCCAATGTTCGTTACCTCATCCGAAAAAGCACAAGGCCGCGACGAACTACTCAACTACATCGAAGAGATTATAAAACAAGTTGACGAAGAAGAAAAAACATTCTAATAAAAAAAGGTTGACCTCAAATTTGAAGTCAACCTTTTTCTATTTATTTAAACGAATTAGATGTAAAAATATTGCTTTTTACACCTCATCTTCCGTGTCGCATCTTGGGAATAAACTAAACTCTTCCACTGCCGATTGATTGCCAAAGGCAAACTCACCATATCTACAAATATCGACAGCTGTTGCCAATTGCACAAATTCGTTTATCATCATTCCATCCTCTGGATGTTGTTCGATGTACTCAAATAGAACCTTTGCACACTCTAATCTTCGTGCATTGTAATAATCATTATAGATATCAGAATCTCGCGACAATCCTCCCATCATTGGTTGATAACGACAGCGCCAATATCTCCAAATTAGAGATATCATAAGGCTCGCATCCTTTTGCTCCATCAAATACTCTAATACTGGCAAAAACTCAGAACCTGCATTTACATCGGCAAATAAATAAAGTTGTGCATGGATACACTTTGCCATAATATCCTCACTTTCTGCGATGCTCCAAATACGATCCATCAAATAAACACTATCGCCAGAACAAGCAAAATTACTCAACGAATCAACTTCTGGTACAAAATTAGCATGATCTATACGTTCAAAATACTCTTCTTCCGTCAAATCGGTAAAAGTTGTTAAATGAAACTCAACAGAAACAGTTTCTCCTACTTTCCAGAAAGCTTCCCAAAAAGCTTCTTCTTTTTCTACACTCTCACAATCATCACTGAATGTCAAAGCTGTTGACTTTAGTGCTTCAAGTTGCATTACAATACCTGGATTCTTAACTATACCACAATCAATATGTTCTATTTTTTCGTTTTGTTCAATCACAAAGCGAGAACATTCTTCTACAATATTTCTCAATTCATATACTACAGCAAAAGTATTATATAAATCTACCAAGCGTTCCAACTTAACATTACCCTGACAATGCTCTGGCAATACAAACCATCTCTCTGGCAAATTAGGTCTATTCACTGAATCAATCGGAGCATACAAATAGTCAAATAATTCCTCATGAGAATCAAAAAATCTTGATTCTAACTCTTTGGGAAAATCAGTTCTAATTTCCTTTTTTTGACTTTGTTTCTTATCCACACAAGAAACCAAAAACACAATAACCAATAAAAACAATACTTTTTTCATACAAAATAGATTTTATAAATTGCCACAAATTTACACAAAAGATTTCATATAAACATTATAATATTTGATTTTATTTTTAGCAAAAAATAACCACCAAGAGTGTGTATTAAATTTGAATGTTTTCTTGCTTGAAGGTTGCTTGAAGGTTGCTGTTGAATAAGAGGACTAAATACACACTGTGAATGGGTATTTATTGTTAGAAAAAAACAAAATTATAGTATCGAAACAAAAAAAACTCCGCTCTCTGATTAAAGAGGCGGAGTTCTGGAAATATATAAATATGGTTTTTAAACGGTTTGTTCGATGTTCCAAACGAAGGCACGGACACCGATTTCGCGATTGCGAAGGTCGAGCTTGCGCACTGCCGAAAGCAATGTTGCAACATGCTCGTCTGGCACTACTGTAATCACTGCCGAGTTCATCTCTGGCCATGTGTGAGTTCCACGACGTGGTTCGCCTGTGTTAGAGCCACGACCTTGAACTTGTTCGAAGAACGTAAAGCCACGAATACCCAATTCGTCGAGCATGTATTCTACACGCTCTGTGTTGGCTTGGTTGAATACTATTAATACTGATTTCATATTTTTAGTGTGGAATGAGGAGTGAAGGGTGAGGAGTTGTTACGCTCCTCAAACTTTTACTCCATTATTTTTTAAACTATTTCAAAAAATCAACAACATAATTGTTAATTTTCTTCTGGCACATCGTTTTCGTCGATTTGCATGAAGATGAAGTTTTTGCGGTTTTCAGCCTCTTTGTTGCGGTCGCCATGACGGCTGGTGATAGCGTAAAGGATTGGCACAATAACCAATGTAATGATTGTAGAAACCAAAAGACCACCGATAACCACAATACCAAGAGGTTGCCACATCTCAGAACCTTCAGATTGACTCAATGCCATTGGCACCATACCAAGAACGGTTGTGAATGCTGTCATCAATACTGGACGAAGACGTGATTGACCTGAGAGGGCGATTGCTTCGTTGAGTTCATAACCACGCTCACGCATAAGGTTGATATAGTCAACAAGCACGATACCGTTCTTCACTACGATACCAATCAACAATACCACACCAAGTGCACCAATCATATCGAGAGATACGCCTGTAATATACAATGCCCAGATAACACCAGGGATTGCCATTACGGCTGCCGACATAATGATGAGCGGTTTCATAAAGTCTTCGAATTGCGATGCCATAACGATATACACAAGCAAGACAATGAGTGCTAACAACATACCCATATCGGCAAATGTTTCTTGTTGGTCTTCATAAGTACCACCTACGTTTACATTCACGCCTTGGGGTATTTCGGTTTGATCAATAACTGCTTGAATTGTTGTAGCCAATTCACCAAGAGATACACCTTCTGGAGTAACGGATACAGTCACGATACGTTGACGCGATTTACGTTTGATTTCTGGTGGACACCAATACTCTTCAACCTTAGCCAACTCGCTGAGTTTCACACGTTGACCCATAGCATCTACGAGAGTGAAGTCCTCGATATCAGTCATACTATCGCGATATTTTTCGGCAAGACGCACTACAATATCATATTCTTCACCGTCTTCTTTCAAATATCCTGCAACGAAACCATTCACACGATTACGCACATACATCGAAACTGCCGATGTTGACAAACCATGACGTGCAAGTTTCTCTTTGTCGAAGATAATTTGCAATTCGGCGCGGTCTTCTTGACGGTCGATATTGATGTCACGAGCAGATGGAATAGCTTTGAATTTATTTTTCAATTCTTCTGCCAAGCGGTTGGTTGTATTAAAGTCGTAACCATAGATTTCAACCGATACAGTATTCGAGTTGCCACCGCCACCCATACCACTTGAAGCAGAAACAGTGTAGTTAATTACCTCTGGAATTTCGTTCAATACACCACGAAGCGATTCTGCGATTTGCCAAATTGTACGTTCACGTTCCCATTTTTTAGGACAACGAATTGTCATCGAGATTTTGTTGTTTGTTGAAGATGAGAACAATGAACTAATACCCCCTTCGTCGTCGGAACCTACCGATGTAGAAATCAAGATAATTTCAGGTGCTACTTCTTGGAATTTTTGCTCAATAAGGCGAGCCATACGCATTGACTCTTCGACACGAGTACCACGTTGAAGTTCGATAGTTGCACTCATACGACCATTATCTTGTTGAGCCATAAAGTCGGTACCAATTTGACCTGTAAGAGCCGGTATCAACGATAGACCAAAGAATACTATAATCGCAAGAATAGTAATAGTTTTGTGATTCAAACACCAACGAAGTACATTAGCATAAACGTAGTCAACTTTGTCGAGAAAACTTACCACATATTTTTTGTACCATCCTTTGTGTTGTTCTTCTTTGATAAGGTGACCTTTTTCGTCAACTTTCACTTTGCGAGCTTGCAACAACTTAGAGCAAAGCATTGGTGTAAGCGAAATAGCCACAACAGTTGACACACAACATACGATTGTCACAATCCAACCCAACTCTTTGAACAAGATACCAGCTTGACCACCAATCATTGTCAACGGCACGAATACCGCCACGATAACCAATGTGGTTGCGATAACTGATACCCACACCTCATTGGTTGCATAGATAGATGCTTCACGAGGATTAGAGCCACGCTCGATGTGTTTTGTAATGTTTTCCAATACCACGATGGCGTCGTCCACCACCATACCGATGGCCACGTTGAGCGAACAGAGCGAAATGATGTTGAGCGAACTATCTGTCATCAACAAGTAGATGAACGCTACGAGCAATGAGATTGGAATTGTTACGGAAATAATAAACGCAGCACGCCATTCGCCAAGGAAGAACAATACCACCAAAATAACGAACAACAACGCATAACCTACAGACTCAATCAAACCATTAATAGCATTCTTAATCTCAGTTGATGAGTCATAGATATTTTGAATTTTAATATCAGGAGGCAATGTTTTTTCGATACGAGCCAACTCTTCACGCACATCTTCGGCAATTTGCACTGTATTAGCACCAGTTTGTTTCATAACCACAAGACGCACACCATCGCGACCATTGATTTTTTCGTCGAGAGTTACGTCTTTGATTGTGTCACGCACCTCTGCCAAATCGCGCACATAAACTTGTTTGCCTGCCGCAGTTGTAGTAACTACAATGTCATTCATCTCACTACTTTCGACATACTCACTTTGAACGCGAAGTTGGTATTGCTCTTTACCCATTTTCACAGAACCTGATGCAAGGTTGAGGTTGTTGCCACTAACGGCATTACCTACCTGCTCTACCGACAATCCGTATGCATCAAGTTTTTGTGGGTCAAGGTCAATATAAACATAACGTTTTGGAGCACCACCCAACGACAAGTTACCGATACCATCGATACGATTCAACACATTGACAACTTGGTCGTCAAGAATTTTCTCCAAACCAGGATAGCTCTCTTCTGCCGTAATAGCATATTGCATAATAGGCATTGACGAAGTGTTGAATTTGAAAATCAACGGACGGCTCACTGCATCTGGCAAGTTGTCATACACCATATCGATAGACGAACGGATGTCGTTCACTGCTTCATCAAGGTCGTAACCCCATTCAAATTCAAGGATAACAAGCGAAATATTATCTTTACTTGTTGATGTAATCTCTTTCAAACCCTCTACAGAGTTGAGACTATTTTCGAGCAATTTACTCACATTTGTTTCAATTTCCGAACTATTGGCACCCGCATATGAGGTCATTACCGAGATATATGGTGGCTCCATCTCTGGAAATTGGTCGATAGGCAATCTCATATATGAGAATACACCT
>JAZLEE010000112.1:0-1690 GCA_045615085.1 Candidatus Aphodosoma sp.
AGTAATGTTTTTTTCATATCGCTATTTTTTTGTATTTGTGGTAGTGCAAGGGTTCAGTCTCGCACTACCTATTTTGAACTAGTTTGTAGAGACGCAATATATTTTATCGCCAAAGGCTCAAAGACCGTTGGTTGCGTCTCTACTTTAGAACAATTTGCTTAATGTTGGATTGATAGTTACACCATAAGCATCGACATCTTCTACAAGATAGTGAAGTTTGTCAGTTGCTGGGTCGTAGTAAACAATACCTGATTTCACGCTTGATGAACCTGAACGCAATGCGAAATAAACACGACCAGTAACTTCATCAATAGCCAATTGTGTGATACCAACTGGTTCGCTTGATGTACCTTCATAGTCTTTGTTTGTAGCATCAGGCATACGTTGTGTACAACCATTACCATCGGCAAACTTCTTGGCAACAGGAAGAGTTTTTACATCTTTAATAGCATCGAGGTCAGAAACTGAACATTTATAGAAACCTTCGCCTGTGCCACACAAAGTGAAGAAGAAGTCTTGAGTTTGTTGGTTATATGCAAATGATTTAGGATATGATGTACCTCCCAAATTTGTTAAAACACCACCTGTCGCAGGCACAAGGTCTTTATTTGGCAAAGCAGTACCAACTGGCAAAATATCAGAAGCCATAAATCTCCAAATACCAATACCATTATAGATTTTACCCCAATAGTATACATCATCTATTTTAATAAGGTTAGAAGAAATAGCACCATAAGACAAACCTTTACCATAATAGCCAAGTGTGCTGTTTTGCACCCAATAAGGGAATGCTGCAGCAGAATAGGTAGCGTTGCGAGTAGAAAGTGGCACGGTAATCAAACCTGTGTTACGGTCAGAGTAATAGAGGTTGCCATTTTCAATGAAACCGAAGAATGGGTCTTGGAATGCAGGACCACCTACGTTGCTAATCATTGTTTCGATTGTAGAAGCATCGGCAGCCATAATAGTGATTTGACCATCGCCCAAAACACCATTGGCATCATTAATATAATAATATTGTTTACCTGCATCGAGGCAATAGAGTTTGTTTTCGTGGCACAACATGTTGAACATGTGTTGACCAGCAGAAACACCCATATCATATGGTTCGATAACTACACCTTCAGTTGGAGTAGCAGGGATTTTCATAGCCATGATGTTGCCTTTCACTGTTGCATAATAGAGTGTTGGAGCCTCGATGTCGAACGCTACTTGTACGTTCTTTTTCACAGCTTCGAGGTTGCGACCACCAAGCACTACTTGCAACGATACGGTTTGTGAACCTACTTTGGCAAATTTCACTTTACCCAAATCCTCTGGCAAACCAACAAAAGAAGCAACAACTTCGCCTGCCTCGTTAGTAGTACCTTCTGGGAATGTCCATTGATATTCTGCTTCGAGATTGTCAGGGTTAGGAAGTTCTACCTCGAATGAGATATAAGATGTCATAACCTCGCAAAGTGAATCTTCTTGAATCAATGTCACGATAGGTTTGATGTCTGAAATATAAATTTCATTAGCCTTAGCTGCATCGTTTGCTTTGAGTGTCACAACAAAACGACCAGGAGTAGTAAATTTGTGATATACTGTATCGCCTTTTACCTCTTCGCTACCATCACCAAAATTCCATGTACAATCGGTTGTAACTGGTTTGGTTGGATAGAATTTGATTGTAGCACCTACGTAATAG
>JAZLEE010000113.1:0-1936 GCA_045615085.1 Candidatus Aphodosoma sp.
AGACCTTCGATGACGAAGCCTTTGTCGTAAGCTTCAGGATAACCTTTGGATGCAAGTACGATGCCAATAGAGGCTTTGTTGTTCCAACGGATTTCGCCCATATCTTCGCCTTCGGCTACGGCGCAGAAGATATCGTAGATGTCGCTTTCGAGGCGAGGGAGTACGACTTCGGTCTCAGGGTCGCCAAAGCGTGCGTTGAATTCGATGACTTTGATGCCGTTAGGAGTTTTCATCAAACCGCCATACAACACGCCACGGAAGGCGCAACCTTCGGCAATGAGGGCGTTGGCAGTAGCGCACATGATGTGGTCGTAGGCCCAATCGATATCTTCGGCTGTGATGAATGGGAGTGGTGAATAGGCACCCATACCGCCTGTGTTAGGACCTTTGTCGCCATCGAAAGCGCGTTTGTGGTCTTGCGCAATCTCCATAGGATAGACTTTTTCGTCGGACACGAAGCACATGAACGAGAACTCGGGACCTGTCATAAACTCTTCAATCACAACGCGGCCGTGGCCGAACTTGTCGTTCAAGAGCATATCGCGCAAAGCTTCGTCTGCCTCTTCGAGTGTTTCAGGGATAACTACACCCTTGCCTGCTGCAAGACCGTCGTATTTCAACACTGTAGGGAATGTGCCTTTTTTCACATACTCGAGAGCAGCTTCGTAGTTGTCGAACACCTCGTAAGCAGCTGTTGGGATTGAGTATTTTTTCATCAAATCTTTGGCAAACTCTTTTGAGCTTTCGATTTGAGTAGCAGCTTTGGTAGGACCAAAGATTTTGAGACCAGCAGCGCGGAAAGCGTCTACTACGCCTACGGCAAGAGCAGCCTCGGGACCAACGACAGTGAGGTCGATAGAGTTTTCGCGTGCAAATGCGATGAGTTCGTCGACTTGAGTCTCTTTGAGAGCTACGCATTCGGCTAATTGGGCAATGCCAGCATTGCCTGGCGCTGCGTATATTTTATTTACCTGTGGGGAGCGGCTGAGAGCATGCACAATAGCATGCTCGCGACCACCACCGCCTATAACTAAAACTTTTTTCATATATAAAATATTCAAGACAAGAAGACAGGAAGACAAGAAAATAGATTATAATACTATCTAAATTATTTTTTTTGCCCACAGATTGCACAGATAACACGGATTTTGATTTTGTGAATAAAATCAAGTAAACATGATAAAAACAACCAACAAAAGATTATATAACTTTTTTAGATTCGCTCGTTTTGGACAAGTCCAAAACATTGCTCTCTGGATTTACACAGATGTTTATCGCAAAGCGATAAACTAAAAATCTGTGGTAATCTGTAGCGCGACTTTTGACGAAGTCAAAGAGCGCATCAAGAAAAAAAGAAAATAAAAATCTTTTAAATCTTGCGATAAGCAAGAGCAATTAAGTTTACTTAAATTGCCGAGCGAAGCAAGATTCTTAAGCAAATCAAAAAATCTGTGTTATCTGTGGGAGATAATATATGTCTTCATGACAAAAAAAACAATTGACAAAATTAGTGTTTGAAGTGGCGCATGCCTGAGAAGAGCATAGCGATGCCGCATTCGTTAGCTTTTTTGATTGAGTCTTCGTCGCGAACGCTGCCGCCTGGTTGTACGATAGCAGTTACGCCCATTTGGTTGGCGAGAGTGACGCAGTCGTCGAATGGGAAGAAGGCATCAGATGCAAGCACGAGACCTTCAGTAACGCCATTGGCATGAGCTTGTTTAAGTGCGATTTCGGCAGAACCGATACGATTCATTTGACCAGCACCTACACCGAGAGTTTTGCCATCTTTAACAACAACGATAGCGTTAGATTTGACATGTTTCACGATGCGAAGACCGAAGTTCATATCGTCGATTTCGGCAGCTGTGGCATGTTTTTCGGTCACTGTCATTGAATCTACAACTTCAGCAGTGTTGAGGTCCATGCCTTGAGCAAG
>JAZLEE010000114.1:0-2675 GCA_045615085.1 Candidatus Aphodosoma sp.
AATGCCACTTGCACCGACCCCGACCTCACAGGTAGCATCCGCTATATCTACGACGTTGCTGCTGACGGCAAAACACTCATCGGTTCTGCAGGCTATGGCACAGGCGGATACAACTGGGTACTCACCTTATCGCACTCTCTATTCGAAATCGGCTACGACCCTAAAACCGATGTCGACAACAACATCGCAACTACCGCAGTTGTAGCCTACTACAACCATGGCAAAATCAACATCATTGGCGATGCCGATTATATAGAAATATACAGCATAAGTGGTGCGTTAGTAGCAAATGGCAGCATCAACAACTCATCAATCGCCACTAACCTCAACGATGGTATGTATATTGTAAAACTCTACAAAAACAATATTATCGCGAATACTAACAAATTAATAATTAAATAAAATCTATTATGAAAACACAATTATTAAAAGGTATTGTGGCAGTATTCACACTCATTTGTGCAATGAGTCTAAATGCTGCCGAATATATCGAAATCGACCAAATTAGCACACTCCGTGCTCAAGAAGAAGGCACCAAAGTAATCTACACTGGCGAAGCAATCACCACATTCTATGGTCCTGGCGGTATCTTGATACAAGATGCTACTGGTGCTATATACCTCAAAAGCTACGACCTATCAAAAGCATGTACAGCTCCAGCCAATGCAGGCTACCCTAACCTCAAAATCACTTATATCAAAGGTATTTTCCACAAAGCAACCGATATGGAGATGACTCAACTCGAGATTGAATACGACGAAGATGCCTACGATATAGAAGTCCTTGCCGAAAATGTCGATTTCACTATCAACGACATCACCTTGGCCGACCTCTTTGCCGACCCAATGGCATACGAATGTCAACCTATCCGTCTCTCAGAAACTGAGGTTAACATCACCAACTACACCAAGTCATTGGTCTACAACGACCAAGAGATTATAATCTCTACAGGCCAAATGGGCGAAGCAATGGCAATACCAGCCGAAGGCACTTTTGTTGGCTACTATGGCAACAATGGCACACAAGGTTTCATTATCCCAGAGAGCAAATACATCACCCCAACAGCCTACAAATCAATATACGAATTGAAAGAGTCACACAAAACCAACGTGCTCGGCATCTTGAATCCAGTGCTTGTCAACCGCGTGGTGAAAAACAGCGACGGCTCTACAACTCTCTACATCCAAGAGGACTATAGCTTCTGGGGCACATACGGCACAACTGTCATTGTCGAAAACCTCACATCCGATGTTGCCGAAGGCGACTCTATCATCGGTGTGCGTGGCGAAGTCACTCCTTTCTCTGTCGTAGATGACAATGTATATGGCTCTAAAATCGAACAAAAAGGCGACCTCGGTGCCAACATCGAAATCGTAAGCCGCAACAACGAATTGGTTGTTACACGCGTGCAAGAACTCGAATATATCAAAGGCGAAGCCGCTCTCAACTACGAGTCTACACTCTGCTCTACACCAAAAGGTCTTATCGTGAAGTTAGACGACAAATATGCTATTGTAGTCCAACACTCAAACGTAAAAACACAAAGAGACACAGTGCTCATCGCAGGTGTCGACCTTGCTGAATACGTAGGCCAACAACACGCCGTAGTAGGCATTGTCGATGCAGGTGTTGTCAATCCAGGCAAAGTCACATTCGTACTCCGTGGCGCTCACGACTTGCTCCAAGAGAACTATCAATTCAACACTATTGCTGAATTGCGCCAAGCTGGTCGTCCTCTAGCTGCCGACGTAACATACGAACTCGTTAATCCTGTACTCGTAACTTACAAAAGTGAATATAACATCGATGACGTAAATCTCGTTGGTGTATTTGTGCAAGACGCCACAGGTGGTATCTTCATCAAAAAACAAGTGAACGAAACTGAGAAATTCGAAATCAACGCAGGCGACTCTGTCAAGAACTTCAAAGGTGTTTACGTAACAACTGGTTCTGCCGTAATGCTCGACTTCACCGACATCAACAACACAGCCGAAGACACCTACCAAATCATGTCAAGCAACAACGCCGTAGATGCCACACCTATCAGCATCACTATGGCCGAACTCGCTGCCAACAAAGACAAATATGCAAGCCGCATCGTTCGCCTCGAAAACGTAATGCATGCCGACACTACCTACTATCCTTGGTGGGGAGCAGGCTATCCTGTCACTGAGCACTATCTCTATCAAGAGGGATGCCCTGACTATATGTACTACTCTATCTGGGAATACAATCTCTACGAAAAGAGCAACATCGTAGGCGTATTCGACGATGGTTGTTTGGCCGAACCATTCTCATTGATTCCGCTCAGCCAAGCGCACATCACCGATGCCGATGCCGAAGACACACCAGTCCACAATATCAACGAAAACGCTATCAACATCGCATATAGCAACGGTGTTATCTCGTTCTCACAAATCGTCGATGCTATCGAAATCTATAGCATGGATGGCTCATTGGTATCAAAACAAGCAGTGAATGCATCATCTATCGATGCAATGCTCAGCAATGGCATCTACATCGTTCGCACATTTGCTGATAATAATATTGAATCACACAAAATAGTAATCAGATAAAAAACATAATACAAACTAAAGACACAAGGCAACATTCACTTGTCTTGTGTCTTTTATTAACTCACTTTTATATGAAAAAAATATTTACTACACTCTTCA
>JAZLEE010000115.1:0-1831 GCA_045615085.1 Candidatus Aphodosoma sp.
GGCGAACAAACACAAATCACTTTCGAAAACAAACACCTTCTCGACCAAGTGAATATGGGCAAAGTTGAGCCACGTTGGGTGAAAACTACCGACGACAAAGAGATGCTCGTGTGGGTTATCTATCCTGCTAACTTCGACCCTACTAAGAAATATCCAACTCTCCTCTACTGCCAAGGCGGGCCACAAAGTCCTGTAAGTCAATTCTGGAGCTATCGTTGGAACTTCCAAATTATGGCATCTAACGACTATATCATCGTGGCTCCTAACCGCCGCGGACTTGTTGGATTCGGTCAAGAGTGGCTCGAAGCTATCTCTAAAGATTATGGCGGACAATGTATGCGCGACTACTTCTCTGCTATCGATGCCGTTGCTGCCGAACCATTTGTAGATAAAGACCGCCTCGGTTGCGTAGGTGCATCATTCGGTGGTTATTCAGTATATTGGATGGCAGGTCACCACGAAGGTCGCTTCAAAGCCTTCATCGCCCACGATGGTATGTTCAACCTCGAACAACAATACCTCGAAACTGAAGAAATGTTCTTCGTAAACTGGGACCTCGGCGGTCCATATTGGGATCCAAAAACAGCTGAGACATACGCAAATTCACCTCACAAATTTGTGGACAAATGGGATACTCCAATCATGGTTATCCATGGCGAAACCGACTATCGTATTCTCGCATCACAAGGTATGAGTGCGTATAACGCAGCCAAACTCCGTGGCATCCCTGCCGAGTTGTTAATTTTCCCTGACGAAAACCACTGGGTGCTCCAACCACAAAACAGTGTCCTCTGGCAACGCCGCTTCTTCAACTGGCTCGACCGCTGGTTGAAATAATAACACATCTCCAACCTCCCTCATTCTCACGAATCTGGGAGGTTTTTTATTGTAATATTTGCATAGCCTTTTTTTTCACAACATCGTAACCGCTTTGTAATAATTTTGTAACATCTTATCTCTAATTTTGCATCGTAAAAGATTATTCATTTAATTAATACTACAAAATTATGACTTTCGGTATTCCTGATGTACTACAACTACTTGGGGCTCTTGGTCTTTTCCTTTTTGGGATGACTATGATGAGCGAGGCACTACAAAAGGTGGCTGGTAACAAAATGCGCTCGATTTTGGCGTCAATGACAAAAAATCGTGTGCTCGGGGTGTTAACTGGCGTTATCGTTACCTCTATTATTCAATCATCATCGGCCACTACGGTAATGGTAGTAAGCTTTGTAAATGCAGGTTTGCTCACTCTTGCCGAGTCAATCTCTGTGATTATGGGTGCCAATATTGGTACTACGGTCACAGCTTGGTTGGTTTCGCTCATAGGTTTCAAATTCTCTATTGTCGACATTGCCATTCCACTCATTGGCTTCTCGTTGCTATTCATATTCTCAAAAAACGACCGCCGCAAATCTATTGGCGAAGTGATGATTGGCTTCTCACTCCTATTCATCGGTCTCGAATACCTCAAAAATAGTGTACCCGACATCAAAGCCAACCCAGAGATGTTGCACTTTCTCACTGAATATACCAACATGGGCTACGGCTCTATCCTACTCTTCTTGTTGATTGGTACGGTATTAACCGTTGTAGTGCAATCGTCGTCGGCTACGATGGCAATCACGCTCGTCATGTTGAGCCAAGGATGGATTACATTCGAAATTGGTGCTGCCATGGTGTTAGGCGAAAACATCGGTACAACCATCACAGCCAACATTGCTGGTCTCACAGCCAAAACAAATGCACGTCGTGCAGCCTTGTCGCACACAATGTTCAACGTATTCGGGGTGATTTGGATGCTCATAGTGTTCTATCCTTTCATGAATTT
>JAZLEE010000116.1:0-6779 GCA_045615085.1 Candidatus Aphodosoma sp.
AGTGAAGGCTCCGCTATTGGCAAAAAACGAGGCACTTTGTATTGTTGGCGACTGCGAGGCGTTAGGCGCATGGTCGGTAGATAGACCATTGTTGTTGTCGAACAAAGAGTACCCAATGTGGACTATCAATCTTGATTTGAGCAAGGCAACGTCGGATATACATTATAAATATGGTGTATATAATACCGAAAATAATTGTTTCATTCGTTTTGAATATGGTCAAGACCGTATTGTGCCTCCAGCAAGTGGTAAGCGTATGGTGGTGGTGAATGATACATTCGCTCGTTTTGACACTAATACATGGCATGGAGCAGGTGTGGGTATTCCGGTGTTCTCGTTGCGCTCTAAGAAATCGTTTGGATGTGGAGACTTTTCCGACCTTAAACTTATGGTGGATTGGGCCGCAAAGGTAGGTTTGAAACTTATTCAAGTGTTGCCGTTGAATGATACTATTGGTACTCATACAGAGGCTGATGTGTTGCCTTATGCTGCGATTTCGGCTTTTGCTCTCAACCCTTTGTTCCTCGATTTGTCTAAATTGAATATCGACAAAAAAGATGCTATCGTTGAGGAATATAAACGTTTGCAACCTATCTACAATGCCGAAGAACGTATGGATTTTTTGAATGTAGTTAATTTCAAACTCCGCTACATTGAGGCTGCTTATAAATACAATAAAGATAAATTCTTGGCGTCGAAAGACTTCCAACAATTCTTCGAAGATAACAAATATTGGTTGAAACCTTATTCTATCTACTGCTGCATCCGCGACCAACGCGGCACTTGCGACTATCGTCAGTGGAACGAATTTGCGGTTTATTCTGACAAAAAAGCTGATGAACTCACTCATCTTTCGCATCCTTGGTTTGATAATATCGCTAAATGGTGGTATTGCCAATATCAACTCCACTTGCAGTTGCGCGAGGCTGTGGAATATGCTCATGCCAACGGTATTGTGGTGAAAGGTGATATTCCAATCGGTGTGAACCGTAATAGTGTTGACACTTGGGTTGCTCCTGAATTGTTCAACATGGATACAGCTGCTGGTGCTCCACCGGATATGTTTGCCGTTAAGGGTCAGAACTGGGAACTCCCTACTTACAACTGGGAGGCTATCGAGCGTACTGGCTTTGATTGGTGGAAAAAACGTTTCGAGCAAATGGCTCGCTATTTCGATACTTTCCGTATCGACCACATCCTCGGTTTCTTCCGTATTTGGCAAATCCCTGCTCGTCATCAAGAGGGTATCATGGGATTCTTGAATCCTTCTATTCCTTTGTATGTCGATGAGTTTGAGTCGCGTGGATTGTGGTTCGACTATGAACGTTTCACCAAACCTTATATCACCGACCATATCCTTTGGGAAAACTTTGGCGATGAGGCTGGGTGGGTGAAAGACAACTGCCTCTACATCGAGCACGGTTTTGCTTATCGTATCCGTCCTGAATGGGCTAATCAAACTGACGTAGAAGCGCGTTTCCGTCGTGGCGAAATCTCTGAACGTGTGAAATATGGTATGTTCGACTTGATTTCTAACGTATTGTTGTTCGAAGTCGAAGGTTCTGAAGGTCGTCAATACTATCCACGTTATGGCATGCAAACTCTCTCTACTTTTGCTGCCTTGAACGACCACCAAAAACGTGTGTTTGAAGAACTTTATGTTGAATACTTCTATCGCCGTCAGGATGCTCACTGGTATAAATCAGGTATGAGAAAATTGCCTGCTTTGAAGGCTGCTTCTAATATGTTGATTTGTGGCGAGGACTTGGGTATGATGACACATTGTGTGACTTCGGTGATGAACGAATTGTCGATTCTCAGCCTTGAAATCCAACGTGCTCCTAAAACAGATAAAATCGAATTTTTCCACCCAGCTGATGCTCCTTATCTCTCGGTTGTCACTCCTTCTACTCACGACATGAGTACTATCCGCGGTTGGTGGGAAGAGGATAGAGAGGTGAGCCAACGCTTCTATAATCACGAACTCGGTCACTGGGGCGATGCTCCTTACTTCTGCGAATGGTGGGTATGTCGCGATATTCTCTTGCAACATCTCTATTCGCCAGCAATGTGGTCGATCTTCCAATGGCAAGACTTGATGAGTATTTCGCCAGAGTTGCGTCGTGATAATCCAGAGGCTGAACGTATCAATGTGCCTTCAAATTCTTATCACAGTTGGCGCTATCGTATGCATATCGCCCTCGAAGATTTGATGAACGAAAACGACTTCAACAATACTCTCCGCAACTATATCAAACAAGCTGGTAGATAATAAAGTAGAGACGCAAAATATTGCGTCTCTCTTTTTTTTTGTAGGAAATAGTAGTTGTATATCAAATATTTTTTGTAACTTTGCACGATAAATTGGGATATAGTGCGAACTATGAAAAAAACGAATTATATATACATGCTCTGCATTCTTGTAATGATGCTTTCTTCGTGTGTAATGTCGAAGAAAATCAACTATTTACAAGAGGGTAGCAATGTGCCACTTTATAATGATTCGGTTGGTTTTGATGATTATTTGTTGCAGCGTGGAGATTATATTTACATACGTGTAAACGCCATAGATTTGGAAATGGCAGATATGTTTAATGGTGGAGTCTCGATGAATAATATGTCTTATATGACGTCAGATAACTCAACAGCACGTTTGTATCTTTATTTAGTAGGGGAGGATGATTGTATTGACTATCCATATGTAGGCAGAATAGATGTAGAAGGGAAAACTCTACGTGAAGTGAAATTTCTACTTGAAGAAAAATTAACTGGTATGTTGCAAGGTTTCTCTGTTGATGTTCGCCTTGCGAATCGTAGTTTTTCTATAATAGGTGAATCCGGAACAGGTCGTTATAATATACCTCGCGAGCAGTTGACTATTTATGAGGCTCTTGCAATGAGTGGAGATTTATCTTTGTATGCAGATAGAAAAGATATTCATATTATAAGACAGACTCCAGAAGGAACAAAGGTGATGCAATTTGATATTCGTTCTAAATCTATTATTGATTCAGAATATTATTATATCTTACCAAATGATGTGATTTATATTCCATTTGATGGGGCAAAGCATTGGGGAATAACACATTTTACGAATGCTATATCTATTACGTTTGCAACAGTGTCGTTTGGAATGTTTATTTATTCTCTTGTTGATACTATAATTAAAGCTTCAAAAGCACAATAATCCTATGAAACAGATGCATAAACTTATTATATATGTGGTGGCAATAGTATTATTGTCTTCTTGTTATTCTCATAGGCGTGTGGGATTGCTTCAAGAGCGTGGCGATTTGCCTCAATATGATAAAGCAGAGTATGAATTGTATCGTCTTAATCCTAATGATGAGCTTGAATTTCGTGTGGTTTCATTGAATCCAGAGGTTGTGGAATTGTTTCAGTTTGGGAGAACTAATGCAAATGTGAATACTTCTGGGTTTACTTATCGCATTTATGAAGATGGTACTGTTGATATGCCATATTTAAATGGAGTTAAACTTGCTGGTTTGACATTAGAGCAAGCAGAACAAAAGTTGGAAGAAGAGTTATCTGGATTTGCTGAAGATATTAAGGTTAAACTTTCTCTTGCAACAGGAACTTTTTGTGTAATTGGTGATGCCGGGCGAGGTTATTTTCCTATTTATAAGGAAAGAATGACTATATATCAAGCTTTGGCATTAAGTGGGGGTGTGAATTTTTCTGCTGATTATGCAAAAGTGAAAATTTTGCGTCGTACAGATGAAGGTTTGAGAATTTTAGAGTTTGATATAAGACCAAAGTCTTTAATTGGCTCAGAATATTATTATGTTTACCCTAATGATGTGATTTATTTCGATTGTTCTAAACGTCGCTTTTGGGCAATTGATTCATACTCAGGTTTCTTGAGTGTAATATCAACATCATTGAGTATGCTTGTTTCTATTTGGAACGCATTTAGTTATTAGTATTTTTTATGGAACATTATTCGGATAAAAATTCAAAATATGCTTATATTAAGGAGACTCCTATAGTAGAAGAAGAATCTAATTTCAATATATTAGAGTGGTTATTTCGTTTTTTGAGATATTGGTACCTATTTGTGATTGCTTTGATTGTAGCTTTTGGTTTGGCATATCTCAAAAATCGTAGTTGGATGCCTCGTTACTATACAGAGGGCAAGATACTTATTGAATCAAGTTCTTCTTATAGTGCATATAATTTTATGCAAGGTTTTGGGGCAGGAACGGATTATGTAAACACGAATAATCAGCTTCTTATTCTTGGATCTTATGATTTGATTAATCGAACACTTCAAGATTTGCCTTTTGGTGTAGATTTTTATACAAGAGGACGATTTAAGACTCATAGCCTTTATGGGCGTGAACCTATTACAATAGATCTTAAGCATGCTGATGCTCAGTTGTATGGTCGTGAGTTTAGATTTATTCCTATTGACGAAAAGAATTTTGAAATTGTACTTGAAGATGAATTTAGCAAGGAGTTGTTCCCTAATTTCAAAATCAAAGGTCAGTATGGCGTCCCTTTCGAAAACTTTTTGATGTTTGCTACAATTGATAAATTGTATCTGCCTGTTGATAATGTTGAGTTTTTGTTCCGATTCCGAAATATTTATTCTCTAGAAGAAGAATTTGCTTCGCGATTGCAATTGAGTTACATCGGAGAAATGTCCTCAGTAGTAAGTGTTGCTCTCACAGGTAATATTGTTGAACGTGATTGTGACTTTATAAATGCTTTGTGTGAGGAGTTCTTGGAAGCAAACCTTGAAGAAAAAAACGAAGAGGCTATACGTACGATTGATTTTATTAATGAACAATTAGCTTGTATTTTTGATTCATTACAATCTTCAGAAAATCAATTGCGCAAGTATAGAAGCGAAAATAATATGGTTGATGTTAACTCTTATGCTTCAACTATTTTGTCTAAATTGTCATCGTTGGATATACAGCGTTCAGAGTTGACTCTTAAGGAAGCATATTTCGATGAGTTGGCTAATTATTTAGAAAAAGGTGTCGTAAATGAGAGTCTTGTAGCCCCTTCTTCAATAGGTATATCAGATCCTGTTTTGTTGGACCTTGTTAGCAAGTTCAATGAGTTGCAACAAAAACGTAGCGATTTGGGCGAGAAAAATCCAAATTATGAGCGTTATTCAAAACGAATGGAGGAAGTTCGCTCAACTATGTTGGAAGTGCTTGGTAATGTGCGTAAAGTTTATGATATGGAGCGCGCTGCCTTCGAGAAAGAGTATGAGTTTGTAATGAAGGATCTTCAAGGGCTTCCAGAGAAGGAGTTGGCAATGGTGAATTTTGAACGTTCGTATAAAATTAATGATAACTATTATACATTCCTTCTTCAAAAACAATCTGAAGCACAAATACGAAAAGCTTCTAATGTGCCAGATAATAAAATATTACAAAAAGCAAGGGCTAATTTTTCGCCTGTAAATATGGCGGATAAAACAAAAGTATACCTTTTGTTTGTTGTTATTGGTTTGTTAATTCCTGCTGCATTTGTTGTAATCAAAGAGTTGTTGAATACTACTATTCGTGGCGAAAATGATATCCTGAACATTACAAAACTTCCTATTTTGGGTACGATTCGACACATTGATTCACAAAACAATAAAATACAGTCTGTCCAAAATTCAAGGTCGCTTTTTGCTGAAGGATTTCGTGTTATTCGTTCGCGCATAGAGTTTCTTGTGCAACGAAAAACGAATGTTTCTGTCTTGGTTACATCAGCAGAGTCAGGTGATGGTAAAACACATTTTGTGGCTAACTTGGCTGGTATTTATTCTCTTATTTCAGATAAGGTAATATTGGTCGATGTTGACATTCGTAATCCTAAATTGTCTGAAAAGTTAGGATATAAAGATGCAAAAGGTCTTGTGCACGTTCTTATTGGACAAGCAACTTTGGATGAAGTTATAATAAAAGATGATGCTGAATTAGGCTTTCATTTCTTGCCAGCTGGTGTAGTTCCTCCTAATCCTGCAGAATTGATAGGTTCTGAGTCGATGTCTAATCTTCTTTTAGAACTTGCACAAATTTATGATTATCGTATTTTTGATACATCTCCTTTAGGCCTTGTTGCAGATGCCTATCCATTGGCGCGTAATGTAGATGTAAATCTTTTGATTACTCGTGCATTTAAGTCTGATAAAGGATTCTTTAAGAATTTTATTGAACAAATTCAACAGGATAATATCGATAATGTATATGTTGTTCTTAATGGCTTGAAAGTACCTAAAGTTGGTAAATATGGTAAGTATGGTCATTATGGAAGATATGGTTATGGTAAATATTCTTATGGTAATTCATATTATTATCATAAACAAAGTGCTAAATACTATCACGACGAAGAAAAATAAACAGGTTTTGTCATAAATTTGAGAAAAAAGATGCTAAATCTCTAATTTATAACAGCCACAAATTAATATTTTATCCTCAAAAAGTTGAGATGAGAGTAAATTATTTCGCAAAAATCGGTACGTTAAATCCATATAACGTCCTAAAAGAACGCGGTTTAGGTCGATAAGTGAAATAATTTGAAAATTGTTTGCTAAAAATTTGCAAGGTTGCGAAAAAAGTCGTACCTTTGCACTCTCATTTTGAGGAATAATGTAAAACAATAAAATATATAGTAAAATGTCAAAAATTTGTCAGATTACCGGAAAAAAAGCAATGATTGGTAACAACGTTTCTCACTCAAAACGTCGTACAAAACGTACTTTTGATGTAAACTTGTTCCACAAAAAGTTCTATTATGTAGAACAAGGTTGC
>JAZLEE010000117.1:0-3076 GCA_045615085.1 Candidatus Aphodosoma sp.
CTTGGTTATTATTACAACCATGATGTCAAGCGCGAACGCAAACTTTTGCTCAATAAACGCGAACTCCGCAAACTCGAGAAAGCCACAAAAGAGACTGGCTACACCATTGTGCCAACCAAACTATTCACTAACGAAAAAGGATTTGCTAAACTCGAGATTGCTCTCGCTCGTGGTAAAAAAGCCTACGACAAACGCGAAACTCTCAAAGAAAAAGAAGACCGTCGCGCAATGGACCGCTACCTCAAGATATAGATTTTTATGTTAATGTTTATGTCAATGTCAATGTTAATGTTTATGTAATGTTTATGTTAATGTTTATGTAATGGTTATGTTAATGGTTATGTTAATGGTTATGTAATGTAATGTTAATGGTTATGTTAATGGTTATGGTTTAGATGTGAAATAATTCCTCATTCCCCATTCCCCATTCCTCATTCCCCATTCCTCATTCCTCATTCCTCATTCCTCATTTATAACACACTCTCATTGTGTATCGACCTTCGAAAATATGAAAAAAACACTCATAACTCTTATCGTAATTCTCTTCGCAATCCAACTCCTCGCGCAAGAAAATTATCTCTATGGCTCTTTTTTTCACGATGGGCACACTCTCCCTTATCGCTATATCGAGCCTCAAAATATAAAATCTAACAAAAAGTACCCTGTCGTGCTTTTCCTTCATGGTGCTGGCGAGCGTGGCACCGACAACGAAGCGCAACTTCTTCATTGCTCGGGACAATTTCTCAACCCCGATGTTCGCGACACCTATCCGGCTTATGTCTTTTTCCCGCAAGCGCCACAAGGTGCGTTTTGGAGTATTCCTGACCGCCTCACCGAGCTTTCTCAAGATATGTTTGCTGCTGTCACCGAACCAAGTTGGCAACTCCAAACTATCAAAGCCATGGTCGATTCTATCTCGCAACTCCCTAATGTCGACCCTCATCGCATCTACGTGATGGGCATCTCTATGGGAGGTATGGCTACCTACGAACTCTGCTGGCGCTATCCTCATCTTTTTGCTGCCGCAGTGCCTATTTGTGGCGGAGCCGATATTTATCGACTTCCTGCCGCAGCTTCTATCCCTTGGCGCATATATCATGGCGATGCCGATAAGGTTGTGCCAGTAAACTTTTCACGTACAGCATATAAAGCCTTAAAAAATGCTGGGGCTAAAATCATCTATCGCGAATTTGCAGGTTGTACCCACAACTCATGGAACCCTGCATTCAACGACCCCGACCTCTTCCCATGGCTCTTTAAACAAAAACGAAAATAACATTTTGAGCGAAGCGAACCAATGGTCACGCCCGAAGGGACGTAAAAACTCTCAATTTCTGCGATAAGCGAGCGCAATAAAGTTTACTTTAATTGCCGAGTATAGCAGAAATCAACAACGAAGTTGTTAATTCTCAATTCTCAATTCTAATGAAACCACTACCTCTTATATTATTACTTTTTTCTCTTCACCTATCCGCACAAACCATAACTGGTTACGTCTTTGGCGAAGATAGCGACCCTATTCCTTATGCCTCGGTCTATGTCAAAACCAACCCCCAATCGGGCACTATGACCGACTCTTTAGGATATTATTCTATCACCATCAATCAATCAACCGACAAATCCGATAATCTCATAATTTCTTTCATAGGTTATCGCACCGAGGAGATTTCAATTGCCACAATATCAGGTACACAGCCGCTTTATACGACTCTTGTCGAACAACCTATCATGCTCGAAGGGGCTACCGTCAAGGCCAAGATTTCGCGTAAGGAAAGTCGCAAACTCAAAAAAGAGGCCCTCGAAAAGTTTGTTGCTCAAATGGCTCTCGATTTCCCCGATCGCACTGCCGTATATCCTATTTTTTCTATGTATAATGGTGGGCAAGACAACCGCCAACTCATGCATCACGAGGTTGTTGGCACTCTCACCGAGTATCCAATCAAAGCTAAAAAAGGTGGCGATTCTATCTCGTTAGTTGTCAATTCTGTCAAAGAGTATTCTACCGAGGAAATCAAAGCGGGTTACAACCTATTCAACGAAATCACCGACGACCGTCTAAATGACCCGAAAAACAAGAAAATCAAATTCCATTATACCAAGCGCGATTTCAATGATCAAGCTCTCCGTATGCACCGTTTCCTTTGGGGCGGACCTACTAGCTCGCTCATCGATATGCTCGATGTCAACAGGTCTAATAAGTGGGACTACACTATGATTGGCGACGATGCTGTGCTCACCTATACCGAAAAGGAGAACTATATGGGTATCGTCAAAGGCGAACTACAATTGCACTTTTATATCGATCCCGTAACTTTTCAGATTAACAAAATAGCTCAAAGCCTCTATGGCGAATTACATATCCCTTTTGGCTACAAACTCAAAGACGACGAACTTGAATTTATCAACACACTCCAATTTGGTCACGACACTCTCGACCGCTATCGTGTGCGTCATGCCTACATCGAGGTGATGCGCAATGTTTTTTTTCGTCGCACCGATGGCAATGTCGTTGTTCGCGAGAAGAATCTCGAAGTGCGAGGCGATTTAGTCGACAATAAAAAGAAAAAATTAAGTTATAATGCCGAAGCTAAAGTCATCGTTTCTGGCAAACCTATAATATCAAAACCAATAATATCAAAATAATTATGAAAAAGTTTTTCTTATCTATTCTGTTTTTTGTCTCTGTCAACGTTCTTTCTTTTGCAGAAAATGCTCTTATCGTTGATTATCTTTCCGAAAAAGACGCCGAGTATGCTCTCCCTATCATTGGCCGTATCGAAATCAAGGATGAGGTATTCCGTCTTATCTCTACCGATGGCGAGGAGTTGGCATCGTGCGATTTATATAGTGTTCGCAAATTGACTTTTGGAGAAGCTGGTTCTACAGCTACTGATAATCAATTGGCTAATCAACTTGTTGTTTATCCTAACCCAGCACAAGACCAATTGTTTATCAATGGTTTGAATGCCGACGAGTCTGTTCGTATCTACGACCTCAATGGTCAACTTGTATCTGTCACTAATGCCAATGCCGATGGCGTTTGCCAAATTTCTGTATCTTCTTTGCCTCAAGGTAC
>JAZLEE010000118.1:0-4857 GCA_045615085.1 Candidatus Aphodosoma sp.
CGAAGAGATAAAAAAGGCTTATCGCAAAAAGGCGATACAATATCACCCTGACAAAAATCCTGGCGACAAGGAGGCTGAAGAGAAATTTAAAGAGGCGGCTGAGGCATATGAGGTGCTTAGCGACCCAGACAAACGTGCACGTTACGACCAATTTGGCCATGCTGGCATGGGTGGCGCTGGAGGTTTCGGCGGCGGTGGCATGAATATGGATGACATATTCTCGCAATTCGGCGATATATTTGGCGGTCACTTTGGTGGTTTCGGAGGTTTTGGCGGCTTCGGTGGAGGCGGTGGTTCGCGCCAACGCGTCAATCGTGGATCAGACCTTCGTGTACGTGTCAAATTGTCACTAAAAGAGATTGCCACTGGATGCGAGAAGAAAATCAAGGTGCGCAAAGCGGTGACTTGTACGCACTGCGGTGGTTCGGGCGCAAAGGATGAACATAGCACTACAACTTGCCCTGAATGTGGCGGCTCGGGCTATGTGACTCGTGTGCAGCGCACTATCCTCGGAATTATGCAGACTCGCACAGCTTGTCCTAAATGTGGTGGCGAGGGTAAAATAATAAAAGATGAATGTCCACATTGTAAAGGTGAAGGTGTAACTATCCAAGAGGAAATTATCACGATAAACATTCCTGCTGGTGTGGCTGAGGGTATGCAACTCAGCATGTCGGGCAAAGGTAATGCTGCACGCAGAGGTGGTGTGCCGGGCGATTTGCTCATCGTGATTGAGGAAGAAAAACACCCTGAACTCATTCGCGACCAAAATAACCTTATATACAACTTGTTGCTCGACTTGCCTACAGCTGTGCTCGGTGGTATGGTGGAAATACCAACTATAGACGGAAAAGTGAAAGTGAAAATCGACAAAGGCACTCAACCTGGCAAGGTGCTCAGATTGCGCAACAAGGGTCTGCCAGATGTAAACCGCTACGGCACAGGCGACTTGTTGGTAAACATCGGAGTGTATATCCCTGAAGACTTATCTTCGGATGAGAAGAAAGTGTTTGAGAAATTGAGCGAATCGAAGAATATGAAGCCAAATGCTTCGGCTGCAAAGAATTTCTTCAATCGATTCAGAAACCTTTTTGAATAGTTACTAGTTACTATTACTAGTTTGGAGTTACTAGTTACTAGTTTTTTTAACTTTGCGAATAACGGACGCACGAGCCGTGCGTCCCTACAATATGACTCAAAAACGGATGCTCGAACTATGCGTATCTACAATAAAATCAAAACAAAAAAGGGACGCGATTGCGTCCCTTTTATATAGTATCACGAAAATATTAAAGTTTAGCGTTCAATGCAGAACCAGCTTTGAATTTAACTGATTTTTTAGCTGCGATAGTAATTTTTTCGCCAGTAGAAGGATTTACACCTTGACGTTCGCCACGTTCGGCCACAGCAAAAGTACCAAAACCAAGAAGAGCAACTTGATCGTTAGCAACAAGAGCAGCTTCGATAGCTTCGAAAGTAGCATCAACAGCTTTTTTAGCGTCAACTTTTGTCATACCTGTTTTTTCGGCAACAGCAGCCACAAGTTCTGTTCTGTTCATTTTTCTTAGATTTTAAAGATTATTATTAGTGTTATAAAAAAAAAATCAATTTTACTTGGCAAAAATATACTAAATTATTGATATAGACAAATTTTTTGACAATTTTTTTACAAAAAAATACATCGTGTCGAAAAATATGTTATAAAACATATAAATATACCTTTTTTTTTGTAAATTTGCGTCCTAAATCCAACAAATATGAATAATAACAACAATTCATTTTTGAGTAATATTCCGCCTGTAGTACTCAATTTAATGATTATCAACCTACTTTTTTGGTTTGCTTCACAGGTTTTTCCGTCGACTTTTGGCATAGATTTGGTGAAAATATTGGGTTTGCACTATTGGTTTTCGGACCAATTCAACCCTATTCAACTCGTGACATATATGTTTATGCACGACACAAATAGCATGAGTCATTTGTTCTGCAATATGTTTGGAATATGGATGTTTGGTCGCACATTGGAGCAAGTGTGGGGAGCGAAAAAATTCTTGTTTTTCTATTTTGTAACAGGTATTGGCGCCGGAATTATACAAGAACTGACTTGGATGATTGACTTGCATGACATCACTGTGGCTATGAACATCGCAATTGCAGAAAATTCGGGAGAAGCATTAGTGCCATTTAGCAGCATGTTCACCGGAGGAGATATTGCTCGCGCTACGGCAGTGGATGTGATACGATTGAAAAGTCAAATTTTTGCATCACACGTAACGGTTGGTGCTTCGGGTGCTTTGTTTGGTATACTATTGGCATTTGGATGGTTATTTCCAGAAGCAAGAATGGGACTTTTGTTTATACCAGTGATGATTCCAGCAAGGATATTTGTGGGAATATATGCAGCATTTGAATTGTTTTTCGGTGTGACAGGTTTTGCATTTGATAATGTAGCTCACTTTGCTCATTTGGGAGGTATGTTGTTCGGCGCTGGATTATTGTGGATGTGGCAAAAACGTGGGAAACTTTATTAGAATGAGGAATGGGGATTATTCGCTACGCTCATGATTTTTGCTATGCTCGGCAACTGAAGTGAACTTCGTTGCTCTCGCTTATTGCAAAAATTGAGGAATGAGGAATGGGCTAATCTCTTAACTCTAATCTTCAACTGTTAACACTTAACTCTAAACTTTTATCTCTATTATGAATTGGAATGATATAAAGGCTTTTTATTTGAGGGGAACGTCGTTGATGCGATTGATTTACATCAATGTAGTGGTGTTTGTATTGGTTAAACTGATTTCGTTGTTTTTGGTTTTGTTTAATATCAATACTACACTATTAACAACCTATTTAGAGTTGCCATCTAACTTGACAACATTATTGTATCAACCTTGGGGTATAATAACATATATGTTTCTACATGCAGATGTGATGCATGTGTTTTTTAACATGATTTCGCTCTATTGGTTTGGGCGCATCGTATTGGAACGCATATCACAAAAGCAATTGGTTGCATTGTATATATTAGGCGGATTGGCTGGAGCTATTTTATACCTAGTATCATACAATTTATTCCCTTATTTTTCGGTTGCAGTGCATAATAGCTACTTACTAGGTGCTTCGGGTGCAGTGGTAGCAATCTGCGTTGCCGCAGCGACATTACAACCAAACTACCCTATCCGATTGATGTTTATTGGCGAAGTGAAATTGATTTGGTTGGCAATTGGTATGGTGGCTATCAGTTTATTTGGAATAACAGGCAATAATGCAGGTGGCGAATTTGCACATATCGGAGGTGCTATATTAGGATATTTCTATGCCAAAGCATGGATGAATGGCAAAGATTACTCACGCCCTGTGACATCGGTGATAAATTGGTTGACCGACCTATTCAAACGTACGCCTAAAATGAAGGTAAATAAAGGTGGCAAACAAACTGCTACTCGAATGAAAACTGACGCTGAATATAATAGAGAAAAACGCGCTAACGAAGCTGCAATTGATGCTATACTTGACAAGATAAAACAACGTGGGTATGAGAGTTTGACTGCTGATGAAAAGAGAGAACTTTTTGATAGAAGCAGAAAATAATGAGGAATGAGGAATGAGGAATGGGGAATTATTAATTATTAACAGGTAACTAAAAAAAATGCTGCGTAGTTTTGTGAAATATATAATGATTGCTGTGACTGGGATTATAGTGTTGTGCTATTTTCTGGGTTTGTCGGCTCAGTGGGTATCGCCTGAAAAAATAGGAGTACCTACATATTTTGTTATGATAATGCCGCTGTGGATTGTGTTGATGATAGCATGCGTGGTGTTTTGGGCATGTTTCAAAAAATGGATATACGCACTGATTGTGATTGGAATAATGGCGGTGACCTTCGGACAATGGCGCAATGTGGTGACAATAAACAAACCTTTTGGACGTCAACAGTCAACAGTCAACAGTCAACAGTCAAAATATTGACTTTTAACACTCACATATTCAACAATCACAAAGACGATAGTTTTGAAAAAGTTGCCGAATTTATAAAAGAGTGTGATGCAGACATCGTGTGTCTACAAGAATTTGGGCACTACCATAGATATGGCACATCGAAAAAAGAGATATTGAAATTTTTCGACTCGATATACCCATACCGCCACATTTGGTTCAAAAATCAGAATAAATGGGGAGAAAATGGATTGGCGACATTCAGCCGATACCCAATCGTGAAAAAGAAAAAAATAGAATATCAGTCGGCAGACAACATCAGCATATATTCTGACATTGTGATTGACAAGGACACGATACGCGTGATTAACAACCACTTGGAATCGAACAAACTAAACAAAGAAGACCGACAATTTGCATCGAAATTGGTAGACGAAGACAACAACAGACAAGAGATACTAAATGCAGGTATGAAAATTGGGTCGCGACTCATTGTTGGTGCAAAAAACCGCATACAACAAGCCGAGGCTGTGCGTCAAACCATAGATGAAACAAATTATCCGACTATTGCGTTGGGTGACTTCAATGATGTGCCACTGTCATTTACGTACAACACAATAAAACAGAACATGCAAGATGCATACTCGCAAGGTGGGAATTGGGGGTATCATTGGACATACAACAAGAATGCTATGCTTTTTGCAATAGACCATATCTTGGTAGATGAAAAATTTATTGTCGTAGATAGTGAAGTTCATAAAGAGATGAAAATATCGGACCACTATCCGTTGAGCTGCGAAATATGTATACCCTAAAATAGGCACTATTGCATATATAAATATTTTTTTGTAACTTTGCATCCGAAAAAATGTGGAGAGATTTGACTGCTTGCAACCACAGAAAAAAATGCTAAAACGGAG
>JAZLEE010000119.1:0-3834 GCA_045615085.1 Candidatus Aphodosoma sp.
TTCTTAAATCAGGTATAGGCAAGGTGAATGCAGCAATGCAAGTCACTTCGTTGATTGCCGAAATGCATCCCGACTACATTATTAATAGTGGTGTGGCTGGTGGCATTGGTGAAGGTATGCACCAAGGTGATATTGTGGTTGGCACAGAAGCATGCTATCACGACGTGTGGTGTGGCGAAGGCGAGTGGGGACAAGTGCAAGGTTTTCCATTGAAATTCCAAGCAAGTCTTGAACTTGTGAATAATATGAAGTCGCTCAATTCTCAACTTTCAACTTTCAACTCTCAACTTATATTCGGTTTGATTTGCACGGGCGATCAATTTATTTCGGACTTGGCTACTTTGCAAGGTATCAAACGAAATTTTCCTGATGGTAAGGCTGTTGATATGGAGAGTGCTGCCATTGCACAAGTTTGTTATGCTAAGCAAGTGCCATTTATGAGCCTCCGTATTGTGAGTGACACTCCAGGTATGGAGCCTGATAATACAACACAATATCTCGACTTTTTTGCCGAAGCTCCGAAGAAAACTTTTGCTGTGTTGCAACAATTGATTGAAAAGATTTAGTTTTTTTTCTTAACATAAGTACAAATTTTTCTTGTTAGTAGGCTTTCTAAATATATATTTATTGTCTGATTTATATCGGGAGGATTATTCTTTTTAAAGTACATGTTTTGTGATTTAATATTTTATAATTTAGGGCTTGTACTTAAAAGAATTATCTTTACATAACCTTAGAAATATCTACTACGTATAGATAGCCAAGAAAAAAAATCTGTACTTCTTAAAAGTAGATTATGAAAACACTTGATTTAACTAACTACGGCCGACAAAACGTGTCGTTTTATTTGGCTTTGGAAAAACATTTGCTCAATTCGCCAGAGTGGCGTAATGAGGATTTATTCTTTATCTGGGATATCTATCCGGCTATGGTGTGTGGTAAGCACCAGTTGATTGAGGCGGAAGTGAACATGGAATATGTGGAGAAAATCGGGGTGCCAATCTATCGCCGTCATTCGGGTGGAGGCACTATTTTTGCCGACGAGGGTTGCTTTATGTTCACGTTTATTAAGCGCGAGGGCAAAAGAGACGATGTGTTTCGCAATTGTCTTTCGGCAGTGGTGAAGGCTTTTGCCGAAATCGATTTGGAGACTGAACTGTCGGGCCGCAATGACTTGATATTCCGTGGTAAAAAATTCTCGGGAAATGCTTATTATCGCAACGACAATGGCTCGATATTGCATGGCACATTGTTGTATAAGACCGACATAGAGCAACTAGTGCGCACTATTACACCCGACAACGAAAAACTCATTTCTAAAGGCATTGAGAGTGTGCGTCAGCGCGTGATTAATGTGGGCGACTATATGACCCTCGGACGTGAAGAGTTGATGCGCCATCTCGAAAATTCGATTGCCAACGAGCGCGTTGCTTTCGACGAAGTGGAGTGGCGCGTGGTGAAAGAGATTGAGCCTGAATATCTCAGCGACGAATGGATGTGGGGCAACAATCCGCCTTATGCCTATCGCAACAAACAACGCTTCGACTGGGGTGGAATTGAGGTGCGCATCGATGTCAAAGCCGAGCAAATCAAAGCTATTGAATTTAATGGCGACTTTTTCACACATCAGGAGCTCACGCCGTTATATGAGGCATTGGTGGGTTGTAGATTCGAGGTGGGGGCTATTGCCGAAGTTTTGCAAAAACACCCAATTGAAACATACATCCTTGGTGGAAACAATGAAGATATACTTTCATTGATGAAATAAAGTAGGATAAAAGAAATGAGGCTGTAGATAGACACAGCCTCATTTTTTATGTGGAATATTATTATCTTCAGATTTATTTTTTAGTTCTTGCACACTGAGTTGCAATATTGGGTGTACCCAGTTGGGTGCGATATCGGCAAGAGGGTAGAGCACAAAGTTGCGCAGATGCATGAGTTTATGTGGAATAGTTAGTTCTGGAGTCTCTATAATTGTTTGTCCGTAGGCTATTATGTCGATGTCAATCACTCTATCGGCATATTCCGCAGTAGTTTTAGCCGTACGCCCAAGCTCGCGTTCGATGCGTTGAGTCTCTTGTAATAAATCGAGAGGCAATAACTTGCTCTCCATTGTCAACGCAATATTATAGAATCCATTTTCCGATTCAAACCCCCATGGCTCCGACGTATAGATTGGCGATATGGCGATCACCTTGCCTATTTCGCCTAATGCCACAATCGCATTCTCTATATTCCGTTCGCGGTCGCCAATATTTGTTCCAATGCTTAATATAATCATTTCCTTCTCACAATATTAATAATAGCCTCAACTGTTCCCTCTATGCCCAATAACGACGAATTTAGGCAAATATCATAGCTCGATGCTACGCCCCATTCTCTGCTTGCATAGTAGTCGTAGTATGCCGAGCGTTGTTTGTCAACCTTTTTCATCATATCGCGAGCTTCGGCTTCGGTGCATCCTCTGCGGTCGCACAATCGTTTTACTCTGTCTGCCTCTTTGGCGGTAATAAACACTGATACTACATCGTTTCGCTCACGCAACACATAGTCGGCGCATCGGCCAACAAACACCGCACCTTGCTCATTTTCTGCGAGTTTCACTATTGTTTCGCTCTGTATTAAGAACAGATTGTCGCCCGAAATCATCGAGTTGTACGACGTATTGCCATCCCCCACAAATGGGAATCGCATACCGAATATGCCTACGCCCCCAAACGTGCGTTTTGCTTGTTCATCCACCTGTTGAAAACATTCAGGGCAGATGCCACTATGTCGAGCCGCTTCGGTGAGCAACTCTTTATCGTAAAATGCCAAATTCAATCGTTCGGCGAGCAAGCGACCAATCTCCAATCCGCCGCTACCCAATTGGCGTCCTATTGTGATTATCATAATTTATATTCAATTTTTCCTTGTTTAAATCTGCGTAAATAGTACATCAACACTGACACTGATACAATCCACGACAACAAATCTGCCGTAGGCAACGATGCCCAAACTCCGTCTGCACCAAAAAATTGTGGCAACACTATCAAGCAAGGCAATAGGAATATCAATTGTCGGGTTAATGAGAGGAATATCGCTTGGCGTGCCATACCGATACTTTGGAAGAAGTTACCCGTAACCATCTGCATTCCAATAATTGGGAAGAACACAGCCACTATTCTCATACCCCTCACCGAGCGTGCAATCAACTCCTCGTCCGAGGTGAATATGCGCGCAATCAATCCTGGCGTGAACTCACATATCGCAAACCCCGCAGTCATAATCACTGTGGCCCAAACAATAGTTAACTTCAACACTCCCAGCATTCTATCTATATTTCTTGCACCATAATTATATCCCGCAATTGGTTGCATACCTTGGTTTAATCCCATCACCACCATCACGAATATAAACGTAATCCGATTCACAATGCCATACGCCCCAATCGCCAAGTCGCCCCCGTGTTGTTGCAATCCGTTGTTGATAAAAATCACTATCACGCATGCCGCCACGTTCATCAAAAATGGTGCCATACCTATTGACAACGAAGCGGTTACTATACGGCGGTCTAATTTGAATATCCCTGATTCAAAGTGCAACATCTCTTGTTTATTTGTGAACGAAAACAGAATCCACGTCAACGCCACTATCTGTGCCAATATCGTAGCAATGGCAGCCCCTCGTATGCCCCAGTCCAATACAAAGATAAATATAGGGTCGAGTATTGCATTCAGTATCACGGTCAAAATCGTCATCGCCATCGACCTCTGTGGGTGTCCACCCGAGCGCATCACTGCATTGAGTCCCAAGTACATATGTGTCACTACATTGCCGTAGAGTATTATC
>JAZLEE010000120.1:0-4203 GCA_045615085.1 Candidatus Aphodosoma sp.
TATTTGCTTGGATTTTTGGGTAAGATTGAGTGGATTGAGCGTTGGTTGAAAATACCTCAAGAGAAGGCCGAGCGCTGGAAGGCTAAAGTGCATAAATATGGCGATGGATTCGCATTTTTTTCGTTCTTGCCGGGAGTTGGGGATTTTATTGCTGTGGCGGCAGGATTGTTGAGATGCCGATGGTGGGTGGTGTTTGTTTCGATGGCAGTGGGAAAATTGGTGAGATATGTGGTGTGGATGCAAAGTTTTGAATTCATAATTCATAATTCATAATTCATAATTCACAATTTTGAAGTGAAATTTTAATTAATAAAATAATAACAATGGGCGATGTAACTCGCTACTAAAAATCTAAAATAAATGGCAGAAATGAAACAACTTATCTCAACTATTGTTGAGGGTATGCAAGAGAAAAAAGCAAAAAAAATTGCTATTGTGGATATGAGCAAATTGGAGGCTCCATGTCAATATTTCGTAATTTGTGAAGGTGACTCAAGCACACACGTAATGACAATTGCAACTACGATGAAAGACTTCGTGCGCGAACACGCAGGCGAAAAACCTTTCTCATCAGACGGTTATGAAAATTGTCAATGGATTGCCCTCGATTATGGCAATGTGATTGTGCATGTGTTCCAACCAGAATTCCGCGAATTTTACGACATCGAGCACCTTTGGGCAGATGCAAATATCACAATGATACCAGACCTTGATTAAAATAGTAAATAGTAATTGAATTACTGTCACAACAAAATTAGAATCTTATTATAACGAATAGTATTTATGACAGAAGAAAACAAAAATAGACCCACAGAACCATCGAAAAAACCACAAAAGGGTGGGTACAAACCAAAGTTTAATTTTTATTGGATATACTTGGCGATAGGTATATTCTTCATCGTGTTGTCGGTGTGGAATCCGAAAGGAGCATCGCACGATGTGGCATATTCTCGTTTGGAAGATGGCTTGCGTAATGGTTGCGTGAGCAAACTTACTATTGAGATTAATAAACAAAAAGCAGTTGCCGAAATCAATCCTAAGTGCGCAAAAGATATCACAGGCGTTGAGGCTAAGGACGACGATGTGGTGCGTGTGCAAGCAATAGTGCCATCGATTGACGAATTCTCGAAATTGCTCACCGAGTTGAAGGATGACAAAGTGTTCAACGGCGAGGTGCGCTATACCGAAGGTAAGGATTATTTTAATTTGTTGTTGACTTTCTTGCCGTTGGTGTTTATCATTGGACTTTTTGTGTTGATGAACCGCAAAATGATGGGTGGCGGCGGACCTGGAGGTGTGTTCAACGTAGGCAAGTCGAAGGCTCAGATGTTCGACAAAAACAATCCACAACATAAAGTGACCTTTGCCGATGTAGCAGGTCTTGAAGGTGCGAAACAAGAGATTGAGGAGATTGTACACTTCTTGAAGAACCCTAAAAAATATACAGTTCTTGGAGGTAAAATTCCAAAAGGCGCATTGCTCGTAGGCCCTCCGGGAACGGGTAAGACCTTGTTGGCAAAAGCAGTAGCAGGCGAGGCAGATGTGCCATTTTTCTCGATGTCGGGTTCGGATTTCGTAGAGATGTTTGTGGGTGTGGGAGCATCGCGTGTACGTGACTTATTCAAACAAGCAAAAGAGAAGGCACCATGTATTGTATTTATCGATGAAATTGATGCAATTGGACGTGCGCGTGGCAAAAATGTAAACCATAACGGTAACGACGAACGCGAAAATACACTCAACCAATTGTTGACAGAGATGGATGGTTTCGGTTCGAATTCGGGTGTAATCATCTTGGCAGCGACCAACCGTGCAGAGATATTGGACAAAGCATTGTTGCGTGCAGGACGTTTCGACCGTCAAATTCAAGTAGAATTGCCAGATGTGCATGAGCGTAAAGCAATATTCAATGTACACCTCAAACCATTGAAACTCGATGAAACTGTAGACGTAGACTTCTTGTCGCGTCAAACACCAGGTTTTTCGGGAGCGGATATTGCTAACGTATGTAACGAAGCGGCATTGATAGCAGCACGTAAAGAGCATACATCGATTGGACGTCAGGATTTCTTGGATGCAGTAGACCGAATAGTTGGTGGATTGGAGAAAAAAACGAAAATCATTACAGCCGAAGAGAAGAAAAATATTGCATACCACGAAGCAGGTCATGCTACGATTAGTTGGCATTTGCAATATGCCGATCCATTAGTGAAAGTGACTATCGTGCCACGTGGACAAGCGTTAGGTGCAGCATGGTATTTGCCAGAAGAGCGTCAGTTGACATCGCAACAACACATTTTGGACAAAATCTGTTCGTTGTTGGGCGGTCGTGCTGCCGAAGAGATATTCTTTGGAATATTGGATACAGGAGCTTTGTCGGATCTTGAGCAAGCTACACGTCGTGCCTATGCGATGGTTACATACTTTGGTATGAGCGATAAGTTGAAGAATATTTCGTTCTACGATTCGACAGGTCAAAGCGACTTTGGATTTAGTAAACCATATTCAGAAGCTACGGCGCAATTGATAGATAAAGAGGTGCAACGCATCATTGACGAGCAATATGAGCGTGCTAAGCAAATTTTGTTGCAATATAAGGAGGGTCATAATGAAGTGGCTCAGATATTGATTGACAAAGAAGTGCTCTTTGCCGAAGACCTCGAAACCGTATTTGGTAAACGCCCATGGGCATCTCGTGCCGAAGAAATACTTCAATAATTCACAATTCATAATTTTATCGTCTACGTAATAGTAGCTAATATCAGAAACATGGATGTTAAGAATTTTGTGACTCGCACGTTGGCGGGTATTGTTCTTGTAGCAGTTATTATTGGTGCTACAGTTTGGAGTCCTTACAGTTTTGGCATATTGTTTATGCTTGTTAGTTTGTTTGCAACACAAGAATTGTTGAAATTGTTGACAGGCAAGAGTTCGTATTTAGGAGGAGTATCGGCGCTGCTATTTTTAGCAATATTTGCCGAGCATGCAATGATGTTTTCAGAACGAATGATTGTAATCGTGTGGGTTGTTTATGGAATGTCGTTGTTGACCGCAATGCTTGGACAGTTGTGGAATACGAAGACAAATCCAGTAGAGTCGTGGATGCATATTGCGTATAGTCAGATATATGTGGCATTGCCATTTGCATTGTTGAATATGATAGCCTTTTTCCGTGGACAATTTACGCCAGTGTTGGTGTTGTCGATGTTCATATTCATTTGGGCAAATGATTCGTTTGCATATTTGACAGGCTCGTTGTTTGGTCGTCATCGTATGTTCGAACGTGTGTCGCCCAAAAAATCGTGGGAAGGTTTCATTGGTGGCAATTTGTTTACATTAGCAGCTGCATATTTGATGTCGATATTAGATCAACCATTGTCGAATTTGTTAGTAGGTCACGATGGTGCCTCGCTTGAATTGTGGCAATGGCTTGTGTTTGCGCAAATAGTGGTAGTGTTTGGTACATTGGGCGACTTGGTAGAATCGTTGTTGAAACGCACATTGGGCGTGAAAGATTCGGGTGCTGCAATTCCAGGACATGGCGGCTGGCTCGACCGTTTTGATAGTTTGATTTTTGCTGCGCCAGTAGTTGCAAGTTATCTTTACTTGTTATTGTGATATTTCGTTATAAATTAATAATAAGCGAAGCGAGTGTGTCTAATTACTCGCTACTCGTTACTAAAAATCTATATTTATGAAAAGAAGATTAAAAGTGCACAAAGAAGGTTATGCAATTCTTTTTACGTTGCTCACGTTTTTAGTTTTAGGCAATGCCATTGTGTTTTTCAAGACTCCAGGTCACGTTTGGGGTGTAGTCAGTATGATTATCTCTATCCTCACCTACTCATTCTTTCTCTATTTTTTCCGCAATCCAACACGTGAGATAGAGATTGATGACGAAAATTTGGTTATCGCTCCAGCCGACGGACATATCGTTGTGACTGAGCCAACCGAAGAGTGGGAGTATTTTGATGGAAAGAAGATGATTCAAGTGTCAATCTTCATGAATGTATTTTCGGTGCATGCCAATTGGTATCCAATTTCGGGTATAGTGCGTTATGTACGTCACTATAACGGTCGTCACATTGCAGCCTTTTTGCCAAAATCGTCGCACGAAAATGAGCGTTCGACAGTGGTTATTGAGAACGAAAACGGTCATAAAATTCTTATGCGTCAAATCGCTGGTGCACTTGCACGTCGTGT
>JAZLEE010000121.1:0-2101 GCA_045615085.1 Candidatus Aphodosoma sp.
GAGGCGACTTGCACCTCCGCTCTCCCCAAAAATTAAAATTTTCGGGGTCCCCATTTGGACGCTGCGCTACAGTTTAGTGTTTAGAGGATAGATAATAGAAATTTTTAGACAATCATTTGCTTGTTTCAAAAATAATCACTATCTTCGAACATCTGCCTTGGAGTTTTTAAGACTATGGGATGGATTTTTGTAGTACTTCGAGGGCACCGACATTTACTGCGTAAATCCCACCTCGTAGCTACTGCCACCCCATGCAGCCCATACTCCAGTTCGCTCACAATATTTGCAAAAAACGGTTAACACCTTATCACAGCCCTATCAGTACCCATTTGTAAGCAAGCTTCCCATGGATACTAATAGGTCTATGAGATAGATAAAATCTATCTTTTTGCAAATAATTGTTCACTCCACTTGCGTATGTGCATTTTTTGTTGTACTTCGAGGGCACCGACATTTACTGCGTAAATCCCACCTCGTAGCTACAGTCGCACGATGCAGCCCATACTCCAGTTCGCTCGCAATTTTATAAGAAAATCGGCTACGCCTTAATTATCCGCTACCCATCATCTCATCTTCAAGCTAGCTTGAATGAGTGATGAATACCGTATAAATAGATTGGCATCTATTATTTTCTTATAAAATTGCTCTCTTGCTTGCGTATGTGCATTTTTTGTTGTACCTTTGTACTCGATTTTAATTTGCGCGAAAAAGTTGCTACAATCACCATTACAATGAAGGATTTCTTGGAGTTTGATCAGTACATCCGTCAGGGGGAACCCAATCAGCAAGAACGAGCTGCCATTTGGCGGACGGCTATTGGTTTGCAAGCTGTAGATGGTCTGCAAACATCAGACTACCTAAAAGAAACGGCAAAAAAACATATTGAGGGCGAGATTGATATTGACGAAGCACGCCAATTGATAAAAACTTATTATCAATCCAAAGCAACGCGCGAAGTAATCAATGATGATCAATGTGAAGCAGATAAAGTATCGGCGAATATCACCAAAATACTCTCTTCTATATCGCTGGACTTTAGTGCAAAAGGGTTTGTGGCATTACATCGAAGAATCTTTGACGGAGTACTGAAGCATGCTGGCGAGATACGCCGTTACGATATCACTAAGAAAGAATGGGTATTGGACTCTGACACGGTCAATTACCTCAACTGGGAAGACCTATATCGTGCATTAGAGTTTGACATAGAGCAAGAGCGTAATTTCAGTTACAAGAACCTATCGCTGGAGCAACAAGTAGTGCACATAGCACAATTCGTTTCGGGATTGTGGCAAATTCATCCTTTTGGAGAAGGCAACACCCGCACCACAGCAGTATTTACCATCCTGTATCTGCGTCACATAGGTTTCAATGTGGAGAATGACTTATTTGCGGAACATTCATGGTATTTCCGCAATGCCTTGGTGAGAGCTAACTACAAAAACGCTGTCAAAGGAATTGACTACTCGCCAATATTTTTGGAACGCTTCTTCCGAAATCTGCTATTAGGTGAGCAATGGGACCTACGCAACAGATACTTGCACATCAATCCATCTACCGAATGGAAAGAGCAACCTAATTTGGGTGAAACACAAAGCAATGTCACCCAAAATGTCACCCAAAATGTCACCCAAAAACTGAGCGATAGACAAAAGAATATTTTGCATCTAATAACAACTGACAATACCATATCTGCCAATACAATGGCTCATATTCATGGTATTACAGTGCGTAGCATACGGCGCGATATAGATGCATTGCGACAATATTATAATATTCAATGGGTAGGCCCATCCAAAAGTGGACACTGGGAAGTAACTCATAACTCATAGTTCATAACTCATAACTAAATTATATAATGGCACAACATTATGAGGCAGCCGGCGTAAACCTCGAAGCCGGATACGAAGTAGTAAGTCGTATTAAATCACATGTAAAGAGCACCAACCGCTTTGGCTCAATGGGCAATATCGGTTCGTTTGGTGGAATGTTTGACCTCTCTGCACTCCAGATCAAAGAGCCAGTTCTCGTGAGCGGAACCGACGGAGTAGGTACCAAGCTCAAACTAGCTTTCGCTATGGATAAACACGATACCATAGGTATC
>JAZLEE010000122.1:0-2542 GCA_045615085.1 Candidatus Aphodosoma sp.
CTCAACAATGGCCTAAATACAACGAGTTATAAGAATCTATCTTACTACTAAATTCTCAAAGGCAATCTCGCTACTCACTACTAAAAATCTAATTCATGAAAACCAAAAACGAAATAGTTGAAAATTGGCTCGTGCGCTACACCAAACGTCCGCTCGACCAATTCACTCCATATATTCTGCTCACTAATTTCAACAACTACGTCGAACTCTTTGCTCAACAATTTGGTGTTGAAGTATTTGGCCGTGATGGTAATATGTTGTCGGCTACCGCTAATGGTATTACTATCATAAATTTTGGTATGGGTTCGCCCAATGCTGCGCTCATCATGGACCTCCTCAGTGCTATCAAACCTAAGGCTGTCCTATTCCTTGGCAAATGCGGTGGATTGAAGGATAAAAACCAAGTGGGCGACTACATTCTTCCAAGTGCTGCTATTCGTGGCGAAGGTACGTCTAACGACTATCTTCCACCCGAAGTGCCTGCTCTGCCTGCGTTCAACTTGCAACGCGCTGTGAGTTCGAATATTCGCGACTTTGGCAAAGACTATTGGACTGGCACTGTGTTCACCACCAACCGCCGTGTGTGGGAACATGACGATGATTTCAAACAACATCTCAAAGCCGTACGTAGCATTGCTATCGATATGGAAACGGCTACTCTATTCACTGTCGGATTCCACAACGGCATCCCTACTGGTGCACTGCTCCTTGTGAGCGACATGCCTATGCATCCCGAAGGTGTAAAGACCGAAGCTTCTGACAAAAAAGTGACTCAATCATTCGTTGAAGAACACCTTGCCATAGGCATCAAAGCCCTCTCGAGCCTACAAAACAACTCACGTACTATCAAACACTTACGTTACGAATAAAACAAATCCATACGGCAAGTCTCGCTACTTGCATTTATACTCTCCCCCTAAGTTAGGGGGAGTACCCAAAGGGGGAGGGGGTCTGTAAAACTCTCGCTACTCACTACTAACTACTCGCTACTATCTATATGGCAAAACAAGCAGCTATAACCCATCAACAAATCATCAACCAAATGAAGGCTGGCGATTGGAAGCCAATCTACCTACTTCATGGCGAAGAGGACTACTACATCGACCTAATTGCCAATTATATTGAACAAAACCTCCTCACCGAAGATGAGAAGGAGTTCAATATGACCATATTATACGCCAAGAAGGAGACTTCTTGCGACGAGATTATTATGGCTGCTCATCGCTACCCTATGATGAGTCAATATCAACTCATTATGGTGCGCGAAGCTCAGAATATCAAAGACTACGACAACTTGAGTTTATACCTCAAGCAACCTCTCAAATCGAGTATCATAGTGCTCTGTCATAAACATGGTTCGGTCGATGGTCGCAAGAAGTTTGTCAAAGACATCGCTGCAAATGGCATCGTATTCGAATCTAAACGCAAATACGACAACGAAATTCCTTCGTGGATTACTACCTTCGTGCGCGAACAAAATGCCGATATCGAACCTAAAGCAGCCAATCTACTTGCTGAATTCCTTGGCACTCAACTCAGTCGCGTGGTCAATGAAACTCAGAAACTTATCGACCTTCTACCACCGAATCCACCTCGCCGCATCGACTCTGCAATGGTCGAACGTAACATCGGTATATCTAAGGATTACAACAACTTCGAACTTGTCAAGGCTCTCGGTGACCGCGATATCCTCAAAATCAATCGTATCATCGACCATTTTGCCAAAGACCCTAAAAACAATCCTGTGCAAGTGACTACTACGGTTGTTTTCAACTTCTTCTCTAATCTTCTACTCTATCATTCGCTAAAGGATAAGTCGCCTGCCAATGCTGCTACCGAATTGGGCATTAATCCATATTTCGTGAAAGACTATCAACATGCAGCCTCTATCTACAATTCTGCTCGCACGCTCTATGCTATCGGACTCCTCCGCGAACTCGATGTGCGCAGCAAAGGTTTCCACGACTCTAACACATCACAACGCGACCTACTCCGCGAAATTATGTTCAAAATAACACACTAAATCTATTTTTTAGACAGAATGACATAAAGACATGAAATAGTGTATAGTGTTTAGAGTATAGAGAGCCATTCGGCATCGTAACACTATACACTTAACACTAATCACTAAACGATCAATATGTTCTTATGTCATTATGTCTAAAAAACAAAAATAATTAAAATTATGAATATTCTTTTAACAACCAAACTCCCTATCGAAGGCTTCACTTCTATCAGCGAGCATAACATCATTATGCCCGAAGCCGCAAAATTCACCCCAACCGAACTTATCGAGCATCTTACCGATGCCGACATACTTCTATCTACTTTCGACTACAAAATCACAGCCGAAATGATTGCTGCTGCGCCTAACCTCAAGCTAATCACCAACTTCGGCGTGGGCTTCAACAATGTCGACATCGCCGCTGCTCGCGACCGTGGCATTCCTGTGACCAACACACCAGGTCCTGTCATCGAACCTACAGCCGAGCATGCCTTCACTCTCATGCTCGCCATCTGCCACCGCACTGCCGAACTCGAC
>JAZLEE010000123.1:0-8294 GCA_045615085.1 Candidatus Aphodosoma sp.
TGATGTTGCCGATGTTATTTCGGTTTGTGCAACCGATGAGAATATTATTATTCCATACGGACTTGTTTCAGGTGAATTATTAGAGTTTGGAATCTCGTTCGAAGATGAAGCTCTTGTTTCGGCTTCGGCAGATAGTTTGAAACCTGATAATATGGCTATGGTAATACCGATGATTTCGGGTGTAGAACCGAATAGATATAAAGCACGTCTTACGTTTGGCGAATTGGCTTGTGGTGCTGATGATATTGATGTGTTGATTGATGTGTACTATCCAGATAGTGTGATAGCTCAACGTTGGAACGACGTGTTGGCAGTGCGTAATGATGTTTATAATGGTGGATATGAGTTTGTTGAGTATCAATGGTATAAGGATGGTGTAATGATTGAAGGCGAAACATCGTCGATATTATATGTTGAGGGAGAGCTTGATTTTGATGCAGAATATTCGGTTATGTTAACACGTGCTGATGGCGTGAAGGAGATGGTATGTGCAGTTCAGCCAACAAGATTTGACGATATTCGTGAAGGAGCAACAGTCGTATTCTCTTCATTGACACCATCTTCTGCCGAAGTTAAAGTTTCGGAATCGGCTAATGTCAGAATGTGGAATTCTATGGGATTGTTGGTTGATGAGTATAGATTGAATGAGGGAGAAAATGTATTGTCGTTTGATATCAGAAGTGGTGTTTATTTGTTTGAATTTGTGTTCGACAATGGTGAACGTACAACAGAGAGAATCGTAATTCGTTAATATCTATAATTTAAGTTAATATTATATGAAAATGCAATATCGTAAGTTCTTAATATTCTTTTTGTTAGTGTGTTGCACTTTGAATGTAGTGCATGCCGAAATGCTAAAAGTTCCCTATCAGTATGGATTTGAGAAGTCTGATCCAGAAGAGAATAATTGGAATTTGGAAGTAGGTCCTCTTAGTATGTTTTGTACTGATCAATGGAAGATTGGCAACTTGGAGCATAGCGAAGGCAAGCAAGCCCTTTATATCTCTTGTGATAGAGGAAAATCGTCAAACTATGGTTCATCGCCTAATGTTGTTATAGCATCGCGAGTATTAGAGCTCGAAACAGGTAACTATGATATCTCTTTCGATTGGCGAGTGTGGGGAGAAAAGGATGTGTCGGAACTATATGTGTGTGCATTGCCAGATGGTTATGTGGCTTCGGGAGGTGAGATGTTGGAGTCAAATGATACGATTGGTTATTTTCCAAAAGTTTTTGCTCGTTTTATCAAAACATTGACAACTGTTGATGGAGAGAGACAAGCTTTGTCGGGAGCAACCACTTGGACTAATGCTTCATTCCAGATGAGTGTTGTTGGCGGAAGAAAAGTTCAATTGGCATTTGTTTGGGTAAATGCAAATAATGATACAACATTGTCGAGTCCATTAGGAGCATGCATCGATAATGTGCAAATCAACTCGGCGATGTGTCCACGTCCTGAAAACTTAAGAGCAGAGGCTTCGTGTGGTGTAATTAATTTGCAATGGGATGGTGTGGCGACTAAGTATGAGTGTGGTTATAAGCGAATTGGTAAACAATTTTGGAATAATACGTACGACATCGATGGCGAAATGGCAGAACCATCGGTGACATGGGATAATATAGAAGAAGGCGCGTATGATGTGCGAGTGCGTGCTATTTTGGACGAAGACACGAGTGCTTATGTCTATCTAAATACTGTGGTTGTTTGGTGTTCAGACAATCACTGCTTTGATTTTGTAACACTAGATAATAAAGATGTTGTTACGTGCTATGCTGGTGGTGCTATTATGTCGCCATTGGAAGATTCGACAGAATATACATTTGCACAATGTCCACCAGTGGATTTTGGTAGCAATAGTATTCATAGTCGACATACAACCAACTGGGATCAGTCGGAAGTTGATCCACGCACAGGTAATAAATTGACATTGATTCCACCAGGAGAAATGGCATCGGTGCGTCTTGGCAACTGGAATAGTGGTGCTCAAGCCGAGCGAATAACATATAAGTTTAATGTGGTGGATGACTTAGTGCTTTTGATGAAATATGCAGTGGTTCTTGAAAAACCAGGTCATGGTGAAGCTCTTGACCCTTATTTTGGTCTTGAAATTTTGCGTGAGGATGGTTCTCCTATCACAGAAAATACGATTTGCGGTGAGGCATTTTTCTCGCCAGAAAAAGGTAAATGGAAAAAAGCAGGTAATTATGTTTATAAAGAATGGACTACAATAGGTATTGACCTTCGTAGTTGTAAGGGCGAAAATGTCATTGTGCAATTGACAACACAAGACTGTTATAATGGAGCGCATGGCGGTTATGCTTATTTTCATTTGGATTGTATAGACGCAGTAATCAAAAGTGATGGTTGTGAGGATATAACATTGAAAGCACCATCAGGTTTCCGTTATAATTGGTATAATTTAGACAAACCAGAATTTAAATCAACCAAAGATTCGATTATTGTCAAAGCTGGAGACGTTTCTACATATTATTGCGAAATTAATTATATAGATACGGACGAATGTACGTTTACTTTGTCGTCATCGGTATTGCCTCATAATCCAAAAGCGGCATTCACTCCTATTTGGGAACCAAAAAATTGCAACAATATTGTTAGATTTGACAATACAAGTTACGTGTATGCTAATGTTAATGGTGTAGATTCGATAATACCGAGTAAGAGTTGCGAAGCATATAAATGGGTGTTTGAGTATAATGGAGAAGAAACAATAACAGACTTGATAAGTCCAAGATATACAATGCCAAACGAGGGTGGTAATTTGCGTGTGAGATTGTCGGCATATCTTGGAGATACTATATGTAATGACGTTTTTGATACTACGATTGTTGTGCCAGAGATTCATGGTCATGAAGTAGAAGCCGATAAAAGACTTTGTTATGGTACAGGTATGATTTTTGGCGAAAATTTCTTGTTTGAATCAGGAGTTTATATCGATACATTGAAAAATATATGGGGATGTGACAGTATTGTGACGCTTAATTTGTCGGTTCGTCCTCAGATAGAAGATACTTATGCATTTGATACACTCTGTAGTAGCGAACCTTATATTATTGGTGATTATCGATTAGATTCGGCAGGTGTATACACTTTGCTATTGAGAACACAAGATGAGTTGCAATGTGATAGTGTTGTGATTCTTACTTTGGAAAAATATGATCCAATAGTTGCTAATGTTGCTGAAGAATATAGATATTCATGTGCTGACGATAGTATGTTACTTATTGATTATACTTGTGATGAAGATGCACGACGTCCGTTTGTCTATTCTGTTGTATATGATCAAAAGGCGACAGCGAATCGTTTTGTTGATAGGCATAATATAGCAATAGACTTGCAAAATCAACAGTTTGAGATTGTGTTACCCGATTCATGTCGTCCAGATAGTTATGAAGCAACCATTGTTGTGCATGATACAATCACGGCATGTGGCGACTTGTTGATTCCTATCAAGTTCGACGTATATTATAGTTCCTCTATTATGGAACCAAAATTCAACAATTTTATCACTATTTTGGATAAGAATTCAAATGGTGGTTATGAGTTTGATGAGTATAGATGGTATAAGAATAATGAGTTGATTCCAGGCGAAGAGGATTCTTATTTATTTATCGATGGTGATACTTTCGGTAGTGATTGTTTCTATTTAGAGTTGAAACGTAAAGATGATGGTGTAGTGATGCGAACATGCCCAATTTGTCCAGGAAATACTACTCCAATAGATGATGTTTATTTGTCAGAACCATCTATATCTAACACCTTAGTAGCAGGTGGACAACGTATTGTGATTGATAATTTTGGATATGGCAAAATTAACGTATATACAGCAACAGGTCAGTTGATTAACTCAGTTGTATCTGATGGTGTTTATGTTGAATTGTCAGCACCATATGTCCCAGGTGTATATTTGTTGGAGATGGTAACGACTACTGAAACATTTGTAACAAAAATTATTGTAAATAGAAGATGAAATATATGAAATCATTGTTTAATACGATATTAGTGCTTGCATTTTGTGTATTGTCATGTGTGAGCCTTTATGCTCAAGATAAAAACGTAATTTTATACGAAAATTTTGAGAATGGAATACCTACAACATGGACACAAGATCAACTTATAGGTGATTATCTTTGGACCATTGAGTCGGGCGATTTGTCGTATCCCGAAGGTACTACAAGTGGCACTAAGCGAGTTGCTTTCCGTAATGGTGGAAATCAAACCACAGCAAATGTTACTCGCCTTGTTTTGCCAGAATTGAATTTGGCAAAATTGTTCCAACCAATTCTTTGTTTCTCGTACGCACAAGATAAATGGGCTGGCGATTGCGACACATTGCGTGTGTTGTATCGTCGTTCTCCAAACAATAAATGGGTGGTTTTGAAGACCTATGATAAATATGTGTCGGATTGGCAAAGAGATACTATTCGTTTGGTTGCAGTTACAAGTACGTATCAAATTGCATTTGAGGGGGTTGATAACCTTGGTCGTGGTATTGTGCTCGATGATATTGAAGTGCGTTCGGTGCCTAATTGTACTCAACCATTTAATCTCACTGTGAGTCAGTTGATGGGTAAATCTGTTACATTGGAGTGGGCAGGTTCTTTTGATGCGTTGAAGTATCATGTGAAAATTGCCAACAGACCTTTGACACCAGAAGAGTTGTATTACGACAATTCTAAGTTTGCTGCGCTCGATCCATATTTTGCTTATTATGAGGTAGCCGGCGAAAATTATTCGTTGGATGTAAATAATCTTACACCTGCAACAAAATATTATTTCTATGTTCAGTCGGAGTGTGTTGGCGAAAATAGTGAATGGAGTGATTATGGTTATTTTACTACATCAGAAGTTGTTGATGTGCCTTTCTACGAATCTTTTGATTTGCCTTATATCGAGAATACAGTGTCGTATATGCCCAAATGGTATGTTGCATCATCTAATTTGGTAGTTTCGCCATTTGTTAATACCGACCAGTTGAAGAGCAAACGTTTGAAATATTCGCCTGATTCGACTACGGCATTGATGTTTTTTGGTAAAAACAATGATGTTGATTTTATAAACAAAGGAGCTTATACCTATGCTGTAGCACCAGAATTGAATGTCGATGATGTTAGCAAATTGCAAGTGTCGTTTTGGACTATCAATCAGATGTCGAAACAAGTGTTGACATTTGGTTCGGATTTTTGTAAGATTGTTGTTGGTGTAATGACAGACCCATCAAACAAAAATACATTTGTGCCAGTAGACACAGTAGAGATCACCTCAGTTCAAAAGTTTGAAGAGGTATTTGTGTCGTTAGAGACATATAAAGGTAATGGTAAATTCATTGCGTTTATGTCAGAAATCAAGGAGGGCACCAATGCTTTCGTTATTGATGATTTGACAATCGAGTATATTCCAGTAATACCTAAGGCTCAGATATCAGTAGGATTGCCATCGGCAGAGGCACTCGAGGTTAATTTTGTAGAGCAAACATCAAACTATGAGGTGATTGTATCAAATGCTCACCTCGATACAAAGAAGATTGATAATAAGAAAGTTGTTGCTCGAGCATCGTTTACGTCTCAACCTTGTCGTATCGAAGGATTGCATCCTTGGGCAACTTATTATGTGTATGGTCGTAATCTCACTGCGACTGACACAGGAGCTTGGAGTAATGCCGTTAATGTTTTGATGCCCGAAAAGTTAGATACAGTGCCAACAACTATATCATTTGATATCAATACATTCGATGACGGAACTTATTATAGTCCAGGCAATTCTACATATAAAATGTGCAACGGATTGCTCTCTTTGTCGAATGGAACAACATTCCCAACATCTACTCAACAATATTGGACCGAGCCACCTAAAGCTCGTACTCCGTGGGAGTTGTCGATGGAATCATCAAAGGCAGGTATGTATCAATTGGCAGTATTCCCAGAACTAATAAATCCCGAAAAGACAAAAGTTAGTTTCTATGTAACTCGACATCTTATCGAGTCTGCGGCATTTGCTATCGGTGTTGTTTCTGATGCAAACAATGTAGAGTCGTTCCAACCAATTGATACAATTGTACTGACTTCACAAAATAGTCAACTCAACAATTATATAAATTATAAGTATGATTTAGGTAATTATGATGTAAATGGTCGTTTCTTTGCCATCAAAACATCATACGACTATTGTGGCTCGTGGTCGAAAGTTTGGATCGATGATGTTCGTTTCTTCGAGAATGATGGTTGTGATGAGCCTGCTAATATCGTTGCTCAAACAAACGAAGACAAAGTCACTATCTCGTGGGACGATAATGGTGCATCGTCATGGAATGTGCTTATCACTACAAAAGAGTATTTGTCTGACGAAGTGGGAGGTTTGAAACCTGAAGACTATTTTGTAAAGAAAACTACAAATAATCCAACTATCACAATCAGTGGTCTCGAAACAGGCGAGATAACTTATTACTACTATATTCAATCAGAGTGTAGTGGTGTATTGGGTATTTGGTCTTTGCCACAATCGTTCAAAACAGAGTGTGCTTCGCAAGAACGAGTGCCTTATTCGATGAATTTCGATAAAGATGGTTGGACTGCATCATCTCTTTATAAAGGATTCCCAGTGCCATGTTTGTTTACTGTTCAATCAACTCTTCAAGGCGAAGAACCTGGTGATTTGTTCTATTATCCTCATCTTTCTACAGCACAAGCAACAACTGGTTCTAAATCCCTTATGATGGGCGGTTCGGTTGAGAATAATTATAGCAGTTATCTAGCATTCCCAAAAATGAATGCGATCCTCGAGTCATTGCAAATCTCATTCGATATGATTGCCGACTCTGCAGCGCAAGTGGTTGAAGTAGGTGTGATGTCAGATCCATTGAAAATTGAAACATTTGAGGTTGTAACCACAGTTGCTCCATCTGCGGCATGGAAAAAATACGTTGTTAAGTTTGCCGATTATAGCGGAGCTGGTCAATATATAGCTATCCGTACAAGCGCCGATGTCAACAACAATTATATTGACAATGTGGTTATTAGTTGGGCTACATCAGGTGGTGGAGAAGGTTTTGATCCAGACGATTCGGCATGTCAATCTCCATCAAGTCTTGGTGCTTCTGGTATTACTAAAACCGATGCAACCATCGCATGGAATACATCTGCGCCATTAGTAAATCTCGTAGTTGCCAATAGAGAATTGACTGCTAACGAGTGTAATGAGGCTACTGTAGGCGGTAATATTTTGGTAGTAGAGCAGTTGAGTGCTAAAAATTATAAATTAACAAATCTCAGAAGCAGTTCATCTTATCATTTCTATGTACAAGCCATCTGCTCTGATACAACTGCAAGTAATTGGGCTGTTGGACATTTCAATACTAATTGCGACGTGCTTGACACTTATGAGATGGGTGTAGAATCGTTCGATTATTATGGTGTAGGAGAGGGTAGCAAACCTAATTGCTATATTGTTGGCAACCTTGTTGATTCTGCAACATCTGCATACATTCCTTACTGTTCGGATGAATATTCTCATTCTGGTTCGGCATCTTTGAAGTTGGGCTCAACACCAAGTTATAATGGAGCATATGCCATTACTCCAGAAATAGATATCGATTCTATTTCTCGACTTCGTGTTAGATTCAAGGCTTCGGTTGGCAATTACCACACATCGCAATATGCAAGCGAATTGATAGTTGCTGTTCTTACCGATCCAAACAAACTTTCAACACAAACCGATATAGATACTATTAAAATATATGGAGGTGAGGATTTGCAATATGAGGTACGTTTCGATGAATATATTGGCGACTACGATGACGTATACGGACGTTATGTGATGTTTGTATCTTATTCAAACAAAAACAATGTGGTATTCATCGATGATGTTGTGTTCGATACAATCCCTACATGTGTTGCGCCTAAGGTACAAGAGTCAATCAACACTCCAAATCGTCTTGTGTTGAATCTCTATGGTGGTGGCGAATCTTATCAAGCAAAATATATCACTGGCAACTATTCTCAAGAGGCTATTGACGTTGCTCCTATTCACGACGTAACTAATGGTAGTCTCGAGATAAATGGCTTGTCACAAAACACAGCATGCTACGTCATGGTTCGTTCGGTGTGTGGTTCGGATTATAGCGATTGGTCGCCAGTAATGCGATTCACAACAGCACAATTGTCTACTGCAACATTGCCTTACTACGATTCTTTTTCACAAAATCAGTTTGTTGGCGAATATAATACACCTCTCGATTGGACAACACAATATACTTCAAGCGAGGGTGTAGAGCAATATC
>JAZLEE010000124.1:0-2714 GCA_045615085.1 Candidatus Aphodosoma sp.
CTATCAAGTAACTGAAGATAAACCAGTTGTTATGGAAGTTCCTGTTAAACTCGAAGGTCTTGCAGCTGGTGTACGTGCCGGTGGTAAATTGGCTCTCGAAATGCGTAAACTTCGCGTTAAAGCTCTTTACACTAACATTCCTGAGATCCTTACTATCAATGTTGAGTCTCTCGAACTTGGTAAAACTATCCAAGTACGTGCTCTCGAATTCGAAAACCTCGAAATCCTTAACGCTTCTAACGCAGTAGTATGTGCTGTTAAATTGACTCGTGCTGCTCGTGGTGCTCAAGCTAAAAGCGGTAAATAATAATCTATGAAATATTTAATTGTCGGGTTAGGCAATATCGGTAGCGAATATGCTCACACTCGTCATAATATAGGATTCGACACATTGGACGCTTTTGCTGAAGCGTCCAATGTTGTTTTTGAGGATAAGCGTTATGGTGCTGTCGCTACTGCTAAAGTCAAAGGTCACCAACTTATCCTACTCAAACCATCTACATATATGAATCTTTCGGGCAATGCTGTGCGCTATTGGATGCAACAAGAGAATATTCCAGTCGAACAAGTGTTGGTCATTGTCGACGATTTAGCTCTCCCTTTTGGTGCTTTACGCTTGAAAGGTAAGGGTAGCGATGCTGGTCATAATGGTTTGAAGAATATACAAGAACTTATTGGTACTCAAAACTATGCTCGCCTTCGTTTTGGTATTGGCAACGATTTCCATCCGGGCGGACAAGTCGATTATGTGTTAGGTAAGTTTTCTGCCGAGCAAGAAGCCGAAAAAGGCAAACGTATCGCCGTAGCTTGCGATATAATCAAAAGCTTCTGTCTCGCCGGTCTCAACATCACAATGAACCAATACAATAACAAATAATTTTCAACTTTCAATTCTCAATTCTCAATTCTCAATTTGAATATGAGTGAAGTTCGTATAGACAAATGGTTGTGGGCTATGCGTTTGTTCAAAACGCGTTCGATTGCTGCTGAGGCGTGCAAGAAAGGGCATATTATGATTGATGGTATGCCTATGAAGCCTTCGCGAATGATTAAGGTAGGTGATGTCATACAAGTGCGTCGTCAGCCTGTTATTTTTTCATTCAAGGTGTTGGCTCTTTCTCAAAATCGCCTTGGTGCCAAACTTGTGCCTGAATATATGCAACAAGTCACTACGCCAGATCAACTCGAACTTTGGGAGATGTTGAAACTCGATAAGGCTAATAATCGTGCTAAAGGTCTTGGTCGCCCAACTAAAAAGGATCGTCGCGACCTCGATGACTTTTTCGATGAAACTCCATATTTCATCGACGAAGACGACTTCGATTTCGAAAACTTTGAATAAAATATGTGAGGCAAGATTCTCTTGTTATCTTGTCTTCATCTCTAAAGAATAAATCCGGATGGTTTGTCATTCATCTGCTGCAATATGCCGCAGGCATAGCAAAGCTTATGTAAAAAGAGAAAAATATGTTCTTATGTCATTCTGTCTAAAAAAAATAAATAAAAATGGAAAATAAAGATAAAAATCAATTGAAAATCGAGCTTACTCCAGAAGTAGCCGAAGGTATCTACTCAAACTTGGCGATTATTTCTCACTCGTCAAGCGAATTCGTTGTTGACTTTGTGCGCATTATGCCAGGTGCACCAAAAGCAAACGTAAAATCTCGTATTATCTTGACTCCTGAGCATGCAAAACGTCTTTTGTTTGCTTTGCAAGATAATGTAGCAAGATACGAAAGCCAATTTGGCAAAATCAAAACTGATAATAGCTCAAACAATGGTGGTACTTACATCCCTCCTATGTTTGGCGGTGGTGAAGCGTAATTGAAATACATTCGTCGACAAATACAACAATGTGCGCCGTTGCAAGGCACGAAGCGTTTGCTTGTAGCGGTTAGTGGAGGACCTGACTCGATTGTTTTGCTTGATGCATTACATCGAGAGGGGTTTTCTGTTGTTATAGCACACTGTAATTTCCACCTCCGTGGCGATGCTTCTAACGAAGATGCTGAGTTTGTAAAGACTCTCGCGTCTAAGTATCAACTTCCTTATTGTCAGATTGATTTTGATACTGAAAAGGTTGCCGAAGAGCGTAAAGTCTCTATCGAAATGGCTGCTCGCGACTTGCGTTACGAGTGGTTTGAACAGATGGCAGATGAGTATGCTTGCGATTTAATTGCAGTAGCTCATAATGCCGATGATGTGGTCGAAACTTTCTTCCTTAATCTCACTCGTGGCTCTGGTCTGCAAGGGCTCTCTGGCATGGCTCAGTTGCGTGGTAGGGTAGTGCGCCCTTTGCTGAAGGTGTCGCGCAAGCAAATAATGGAATATATTGCCGAATATGGGTTGCAGTATCGTATTGATGCCACTAATCTCGAAACTATCTACACTCGCAATAAGGTTCGTCACGATATTATCCCTCAGTTTGAGAAGTTGAACCCTTCTTTTCTATCTACTATGCATAGCAATATGCGCTTTATTGCGTCGGCACAATCTATTGTTGAAGCTTATGCATCGGAGATGTATAACCAAGTTGCAAATGAGTGCGATGGTGTTATATCATTCAATCTGAAGCGTTTGCTCGAATGTCAAGGTGTTGACACTTTGCTATTTATTTGGTTGACTCCCTACGGTTTTTCGTCCGATGTGGTAATGCAATTGTATCATAGTATTTTCAACAATCTTTCTGGTAAGCAGTTCTTTTCTGCTACTCA
>JAZLEE010000125.1:0-7547 GCA_045615085.1 Candidatus Aphodosoma sp.
GGCTGCAAATGAACCTTCGGCTCCAGATGATTTGCCTTTGATAGAGACACGGATAGGGTTGCCTACGTATGGTGTGAGGTCGAACGAGTAGCGAGTAGCATTCATCAAATTGGTGTAGCCTTCGCCCAAAATGATTGGGAATGTTTGTCCGCCATCGGTAGAGAGACGAATTGTGATGCTATCGGCATACTTATTCATGAGGTCGATGTTGAGACGCGCACCTTCTTCATTCGTCAAATCGAATATTGGCGACACAATAGCTGCACTATTACCTTTAGTATTGTAATAATTTGCCGACTCGAAATAGAGACACGAATACTCGATACGCCAATTATTTTTGGAATCGGCAGTAGCGCCTTCGCCATCGGTCCAACACAAAGGCGATGAACCATATGAGTAGCCTTTAAAATCTTCGACATAAGGCAACGACCACCAACCACACTCGGTAGTAGCACGACCAACCTCAGTAACATCACTCTCTGTGCTATCAGAACAGATAGCCTTCAATGAGAAGTCGTAAGTAGTAGAGTGTTGAAGGCCTGTGATAGTTGCAGGATTAGAAGTTACAATTGTATCCACCATGACACGCTCACCAATGCGAGCTACTACGTTCCATGATGTTTCATCGCTCTTAGAAGTCCAACTAAGTGTAGCAGAATTGCTTGTTACTGCATCGACTTTTGCCTCAACTGGTTGTTTACATTGTGGTGCTAAAGTTATAACAATGTCATCCATAAAGAACGAAACATCCTCTTGTGGAAGATAAATTGCGATATAACGAGCCGAACGGAAATCGGCATAATCATCCAACAACAAATCGTTGAAATACATGCGGAATTGACACCACTTCCAGCCATCTTGAATATGGAACGAACCTATTGGCTCGAAAGTTACGATATCGGCAGGGTCGGTCATTACACCTATCGACAAGTCAACATCACCTACGTTAGAACGTACCCAACCAGTAATCATATAATCAGCCAAACTAGTGACATCTAATTCAGGCGAAACGATAGTTGCTTTGGTGATACTAAGACCCACGTTGCCCGACACTTTTTGTGCCGAGTTGGTACTAATATATTGATTGTCGCCAATAAAAGTCCAACAATCATAGCCATACTCGAAACTTTCGGTGAGTGGCACAGCCATAGCCGAACAGCGTGTGCGGAATGTGCGAATTGCACTCCATGAACTGCTCTCTTCATCATCACACAACGATTTGACAGCATAGTAATACTCTTTATTTGAGATAAGGTTAGCCAAATCGGTATATTGATCAGTGATAGTGTCATAGAAGACATTGCCTCGAGATGTCTCTGGTACAAACTCAAAGTCGTTGACACTCAACACCCATCTGCCTGCCGACATATCAGTAATCTTAACGGCTGCCGATGAACTAGTAAGGTTGGCTATGCCTGTAGTTGGAGGCACACAACTAATCTCTTGGATTGTGATATCATCGAGACCAACACTATTAGATGCATAGACATTGATGCCAAAGAAATAGATACCATCTTCTGGCACAGCAAAATAAGTTGCATGCTTGTTCCATGACTCTTCAATAGTCTCTTCGAGCAAGACAAATGACATACTGTCTTTAACCGCATACTTGCCAAAACCTAATGAAAGATGGCTGCTCATACCGGCTTGGATTGCATAAGTAGATATCTCATAATAAACACCTGCCTTCAAACGTATTGGGCGGAACATAGTGGCAATAGTGCCATTGACCCACGCATAGAGTTCTCCTGTGTTGGCATGATTCATTGCTTGATAATGCTTAGTAGAAAGGTCTTCTTTTGTAACACGGAAGTAACCATCTTCGCGCAAATAGCAACCACCCAACTGACTTGCATCTGCAAACTCTTCGAAACTTTCGGTGAATGGTGTGTCTTTGGTGATTTCAAACGGTGTACAGAATGTGGTGAATGAATAGTTGGCAGTGCTCCACTCGCCATAGACATTACCTGAACATACCGAACGTACATAGACGTTATATGTAGTTTCGGCATCGAGATTGGTGAGATCGACCACTGTGGTATCTGATGTGAATTTGAGACCATCGTTGGCAGAGACACCCTCTTTGCAGAGACTTACCTCGCATGCATATACATCATCGTCAGAAACAACAAGTTGTGCCGAATATGATGAAATATTACGTACATCGAAACTTGTGATTGATTCGCACGCAGGTTTTTCTGAAATTACAACATTGTCGATATAGTCATTAGCCGATGTATATGATGTAGATGTTTGAACAAACAAGATATATTTGTCACCTACGGCATCAAAGTCGGCTTTATATTGATAATAACCTTTTTTGGTAACTTTTGGTTCTTGAAGATAGTCGGTTGGAACAAAAATCAACGATTGTGCACCTACTGTATCAGGTCTGTCGTTAATCATTACTCTTATACCACCATCACCAAAGTTACGCATCATCATGAACGTAATGCGATACTCTTTTCCTGAAGAGAAACGGAATTGTGGAGTGACCAAAGCTTGACCATTACCAGGAACCTCGAACTGAACACCTGCACCCTCGTATTGATATTCGGTGCGCTCATGACGCTCAATAGTACCTTCAGGCACAGTCATACTCCAACATACAGGAGGGAATGTTTGACCCTCAAAATTCTCTTCGTGAGGATAAACTGTAACCGGAGCACACTCTGTCATAAATTTATAGTCAAAATCGACCCAAACAGAGGTGTCACCTTCGCCACAATATCCAGCCACGCGACCTGCTATACGATACTCGGTCGAGTGTGTCAAACCTTCTAATTTGAACTCTGGTGTACCACCAGTAATATGTTTTTCGCTATGTTGAATAGTTGCTCCACTATTTGGATCAGTCAAACGATATTTCACAATCCACTCAGTCTCGTTTTTACCTTTTGTCCACTTCATTCCAAACTCAGTCATCGTTGGAGCCAACATTTCAATATCTTTTATCTTACGACATGTAGGAGCAGGATATACACGAATGTCGTCAACAAAGAGGTCGTTACCTTGTGGAGCTGCAATTGCCTCTAACATAAAGTAGACTGTACCACTAAGAGGTATGTTATAGTCATATTGATAGTAACCTGGAGCATCTACTTGTGGCGTGTGCAACATGTAGGCATTGATTTCATCTAACACAATTGCACCTACAGTGTCAGGACGATTGTTGACCAATACACGGATTGGTTCGTAGTATCTATCTCCATTAACAACCACTTCGCGCACATGACGATACATCCAGAACGATACATCGTAAGATTCTGCTACATCGATTTGCATAGGTTGAGTGATAAGAGCAGTGCGTGTGCCTCCTTTCGATTTGCGGAAACGCAACACTTTGTTACCATCTTTAGCCTCTGTAACGATAATATTATCAGGATACATCGAATATGCTGGAGTATATACATCAATGCCTAACTCGCCATGATTGTCGCCATCACCATAACCGGCTACAAACTGACGCACTTGCCAACATTCAGGGATAGTGCTTGAACTTGCTTCGAAACTTTGTTGGAATACATTAGACTCCATCACATCACACGCTGTAGTCAATGTTATTGCTTGACTCCACTCGCCCTTGTCAGTTGCCGAACATACCGAACGCACGCGGATACTATAGTAAGTGTTACCCTCAAGACCTGTAATTGTAGCAGGTTGCGAAGTGAAGGTTTGAGTTTTAGTAGTACCTAAACCAGAAATTTCAACTTCATAGTTGTTAGAGTTGCCAAACTCGAGCCATGTGAGGTCGAGAGTTTGTGCCATAATGTTGCTTGCATGCACTTTTTCCAAGCGTGGACATGTAGGACGAGCTTTCACTGTGAAATCGTCGATATACAAACGGTCGCTACCATTAACACCCGCTGGCAACAAAACAAAAACTGACATGTTTGTTTGTGTTTCGTAATAAGATGCATCTGTGCAGAAACGCACTTCGCGCCAACCAGTATGGAAGTCAATAGTATCTTCCCACAAAATTTGGAAAGCATCAGCAGCCAAAGGGTCAGGTGTAATACCTACGCTGAAAGGCAAACCATAATCACCACGAACCATAAACGACACCTCAAGGTTATTAGATGCGTGAGCTATTTGTTGCGACACCACTTGTGTTGCCTTTGATGTATTTCCCTTAAGTTCTAAAGCATAACCAGTCTCGCCATATTGGAAACCCGAAAGCGAGATAGCAACACTAGTAGGATTGTCGGCACCCACCATCCAGCACGATGACAACACGCGACTCTCGGCATTAAAGTTTTCTACAAATGGCACTACAGCAGGTTCACACAATGTACTAAATTCAAACTCATCGCTCCATTTAGAAATACCTTTACTATCTTCGCTACAATCCGAGCGCAATTTCAATTTATAAACACTATTGCTTGATAAACCTTCAAGTGTAAAGAAATAAGAACCATCGTTCTCAAACAAATAATCATTGTAATTGCCAACTACCGCACCTTGAGCATCGGTCAAAGTCAAACGGAAATTGGTTGGCACAGATCCTCCTTCGGCATCGAGTTGCCATTGCACCGATGCACTATTTTGCAACACCGATACCAATTCGATATTGGTTGGATAGGCACATATCGACACATCCTCAACAATCACTTTATCGAGGAAGATATTACCTTCATACTTATCGGTTGCACCTAAGTCTTTAGCCTTATTACTTGTTGCTTTGAAAGAGATTCTGATGTTTTTGTTGGTATAATCTTTCAAAGAATATGACTTTGTAGTCCAATCAGTTGCGACCAAACCACCTGCCAACAAATGACGAGTATAAGTAACGCCATCGTCGCCAAAGACATCAACATACACAGAAAAATCGCCTCCTTTAGCATTTTTGAAGACGAAACTAAACATCTTGTCAGACGTAAACGCCAAAACAGGAGATTTCAACACACTGGAATTGCCAGCAGCTGCTGTATAAGAGTTAAAATAAGCCGAGTATCCTTCGTAACCCGAATTCTTCTCAACCTTCCATGTGGTAGTAGATGTTTCGGTATTATCCCATGTTGTAGGCAAAGCGGTTGATGAGTTGAAATCCTCATACAACAACGACTGCTGCGCCATCAGAGACGAAGCGCCAAACAATAGTAACAACGTAATAATAAGAGAATAAAAAGATTTTGTTTTCATAGTATATATACCAATTTCTGTTTGAATTACAATGAATATAATTTTAAAAAGGTTTGAGGGCACTCTACGATGTCCTCAAACCTTTATTTATAACTTATTCGTTACTAAGAATTTTGAATTCTACCCTTCGGTTTTCTGCACGACCCTCAGGTGTTGCATTCGATTCGATTGGTTCTTTCGAGCCTCGACCATTCCATTCCATACGAGAAGGGTCTATGCCACGTTTAACCATTTCATCGAATACGGCCTTAGCACGACCTTCTGACAATTTTTTGTTGTAGCGTTCAGTACCTACGTTATCCGTGTGACCAGTAATTCTGATTCGCATATTTGGATTTTTCGCCAACAACTGATACATCTCTTCGAGCGATTGAGTTGACACGTTACGGATAACAGTTTTGTCTGTATCGAACAACAAGTTACGCAAGATTACGACAGTATTTTTCTTGATTGGTTGCAAGTCGACATACAAAGTATCGCTAATTACGCGGAACAATGTGTCGCTATAATCAATATAACCAGGACGTGTAATAGAGATACCATACTTACCATTATCAATTTGCTCTTCTACGAAACCTGTCTCTTTATCGGTCATACCAGTAAAGATTGTGTCATTAGGTTGATCCAATGTATAAACTTTAACCAACGCATCGAGAGGTTGCTCTGTTTCGAAGTCGTGAACAAACAAATAGAAGTATGTTGGATCTGGAATGAATGTTACGTCACGAATAACAGGACGACGACGAGGTTTTTTCTTCACTGGTTTTGGAGCCTTATCAATACCCATCAAAACTGTGAATTTAGCACCTACTACCAACGAATTGAGAGCGGCAGTTTTGCCATCTTCTTTCACTGACAAGATTGAATGATTTTGCACTGTTTCGATATTCTTAACTGGCACTTCGAAACTACCGTTGCCCAAATCTTTCATTTCAGGGAAGTTCAACAATAGGTCTTGAGGTTGGCTAGCGTTGATATTCAACAAACCATAGTCAACAAAAGCACCTACGCGATATGATATTGCTTTTTTGTCTTTACCGCTACCATACTCTTTTGCAGAAGCAGGCATCCATTCGTCGATACACATACCAGCTTCGGCAGAAATAGCAACGTCCAAACCAAATTTGAATTTATTACCATATTTCACATCTCTTGGCAACAAATCGTGTGTTGGCATGTTGGCCATATCGTCGATAAGCTCAGGGTCGCGCATTGTTGTTGTCACAACACCTTTCATAGAATAGTTACCCATCAAACCGAGACCAGCCTTAGCACCTGCCAAGAAATAAATTTTATCAAACTGAGCACCAAACATGAGAGGGATATTCAATGAGAGACGATTTTGTTGCTCTTTATACTCAGCAAAATCCATCATCAACAACATTGTGTGATTTTGTTTGTTAGCATCGTTATAGATGAAATCACCTGAATAAGAAAAATCATTTACTTTAGTCATAGAGTTCAAGAACATAAACTCTAAACCTGTTTGGAAATTGAATTTAGACTTATGTTTCATAAAATAACCAAAGCCTAACATACCAGCACCACCACCAGGCACAGATGTTTCCAACTTGTTATGCAACAAGGCAGAATAACCACCGCCACCATAAAAATCGATGTACGAGCTAATCGATTTTGATTGCTCTTTTTTTCTCTTTTGTTTTTGCGCTTCTACATCAGAGAAAGGCACCATTAGCAACAAGGCTAACAACAAAACTCCAAAATGTTTTAATGTTTTCATTTACTTAATATATTTATTATTATTATTTGATTACCAATTTTTCTAATACAATCTCGCCATCGATATACTCAATTTGCATTATATAGAGACCAGATTGTAATTTTGTATTGATACGGTTTTCACCTTCTGTCAATGCGAATGTAGCACACAACATACCTGACAAATCATACACGCGCGCTTGTGCCGACTCTTCTACTTCGGCTATTACCACATCCTCTTTCGAGAATATTACAACACCTTCATTCTCCAACTCTTGAGCCGAAAATTCGTGTGGAGTCAAACCGCATGTAAATGTCTGTACCATATCATCTTTACGTGTCAACAACACTTGATATACACCATTGAAATCGAGATTTGCGGCACCCGCATAGAGTTGCGTACCTATCTCGCCCTCGAGTGGTTGTCCATTCAAGAACCATTGGTATGACACAAACTCATAACCTCCATTATAATCTTCATTCTTCACGGCAAGCACATCATTCCAGCGTTGTGCTATCACTTCAGTCGAATAGAACACATCAAATAGCAACAATGCCTCACCATTGCCACAATCTTTATTATAGAAGGTCAACATAGCCTCATATTTGTCAGGCATAACACCATCAGGCATATCTATTTCTATCACGCCCGACGCACCTTTTTCTACACCTTCGCCCTCTTCAAA
>JAZLEE010000126.1:0-7774 GCA_045615085.1 Candidatus Aphodosoma sp.
AACGAATTCTACGAAATGCGTTGGTTTGCTTCGTCGACCGACACTATGCGCGACACAATCAGTTTGTTAGGTCAAAAAGATATACCTTTTGGTCGCAATCTTGTGTTGCAAGCTGATGAATTCTCGTTCGGCATCGAACTATGCGAAGACCTTTGGACTCCGATACCACCAAGTTCGGTGCTTGCTTTGTCGGGTGCTCAAATTATATTCAACCTATCGGCATCTAACGAGTTGATAGGCAAACACAACTACCTTGTTGAACTAATCAAACAACAATCGGCTCGCACTATTTCGGGCTACGTGTATAGTTCGGCCGGTTTCGGCGAATCATCGACCGACGTGGTATATGCAGGTAATGCTATCGTTGCCGAAAATGGCTCGATATTGGCAAAAAGTCAACGTTTTAGCACTGAGAGTCAAATCGTATATGCCGACATTGATGTGGAACGCCTCGCTGTGGACCGCCAGAAGAATAGCACATTCAAACAAGGCGTGTCACCTCTCGGTGGCATTGCGCCAAGATATATTGCATGCGACTGCCCTATCGTTGAAACTGAACTCACACGTCGATTCTCGCCTGCTCCATTCGTGCCATCGTACGACAAAATGGAAGAGAACTGCGAGGAAATCTTCAACATACAAATCTCGGGATTGGCCACTCGACTACACCATACTGGACTAAAAACTATGGTATTAGGCATCAGTGGCGGTTTGGACTCTACCCTCGCCCTATTGGTGTGTGCTAAGACTTGCGACAAATTGGGTATCGACCGCTCTAATATAATAGGTGTGACTATGCCAGGCTTTGGCACAACAAATCGCACTTACACCAATGCCGTAGAGATGATACAAAAACTTGGTGCTACATTCGTAGAAGTGAATATCAAAGCGGCTTGTATGCAACACTTTGAGGACTTGGGTCACGACCCTGAAATCAAAGACGTGACATACGAAAACACTCAAGCACGCGAACGCACTCAGATATTGATGGACTTGGCCAACAAGCATGGCGGTCTTGTGATTGGTACAGGCGACCTCTCGGAATTGGCTCTTGGTTGGGCAACTTACAACGGCGACCACATGAGTATGTATGCTGTGAATGCCTCTATACCAAAGACTTTGATTAGATATATGGTGCAATATGCAAGCGAAAACCAGATGGAAGAGGCAGTGCGTGTGAATTTGCTCGACGTAATAGACACACCTGTATCGCCAGAACTATTGCCTGCAACAGAAGATGGCAATATTGCTCAAATCACAGAGGACTTGGTAGGTCCGTACGAATTGCACGATTTCTTCCTCTACTACACATTACGCTGTGGATTCTCGCCAGCAAAAATAGAGTATCTCGCACAACGCACCTTTGCCGACAAATACGAAGATACAACTATAAACCATTGGCTCAGAACATTCTGTCGCCGATTCTTCAATCAACAATTCAAACGCAGTTGTATGCCTGATGGTCCAAAAGTGGGCTCGGTATGTCTCTCGCCACGTGGCGACTGGCGCATGCCATCAGATGCATCGTCACGCAGTTGGACAAATTTAATTCATAATTCATAACTCATAATTCATAAATTTTTAGTATATTTGCGGAGTTTTTTATAGAATGCGCTAAATACACATTTTCAACAACTTATGTCAGCACAAAAGCCTAAAAAACATAGAGAATCATTCTTCAATCTGCATTTTACATCAACGGTGAGCATATCGTTGGTGTTATTTATGATTGGACTCATCGCTTCGCTCTATCTTACAACCCACTATTTTACAATTAAAAGTAAAGAGAATATTTCGTTGTCAATCATACTAAACGACACAATATCTGAAAACGACCTTTTGCGTTTGGAACGATATCTCAAAGCTACGGACTACACCAAAGAAGTAGTATATATCAGTCGCGATAGTGCTCTACAAGAGCATATTGCAGCTATTGGCGAAGACCCATCGGAGTTTCTCGGTTATAATCCATTGAGCGCATCTCTCGAGGTGTTTCTTAATGCTGAATATGCCGATGTTGATAGTATCAATCAGATGATATTGCCTCGATTACAGATATTTAATGGCATAACTGATATAACATATCAAAAAGATATGATTGATATGTTGACTCGCAATATTAACAAACTTTCGCTCATTTTGTCGCTTATTGCGTTGGTGATGTTGTTTATCTCTATTGTGTTGATTAACAACACTATTCGCTTGTCGATTTACTCAAAACGATTCATTATCAACACAATGCAACTTGTTGGGGCTAAGAATAGTTTTATCCGTCGACCTTTTTTGCGCCGCGCGTTAGTCAATTCGCTCATTGCCTCGGTGTTGGCATTGGTTATGTTGGCTGGTTCGACCTACCTTGTACAAATACAAATTGGCAATGCAATCAACCTATACCACATGGAAATCATTATCCCTGTTGCGATATTGGTTGTTGCTACAAGTCTAATTATCAATAGCATTGCAACTATAGCGGCTGTTAATCGCTATTTGCGCATGCGCACTAATCAACTATATTTCATTTAATCAGAAATTATATTTTATCAAATATGAAAAACTTTGCTTTCACAAAGATCAACTACATCCTTATAGCTGTATCGGTAGTACTCATTATCGTGGGTTTTGCACTTATGGCAGGTTCGCCAAGCACCACAGAATTCAACCCTGACGTGTTCAGTTTCCGTCGCATCACACTCGCGCCAATTATCTGTATGATAGGCTTCTTCGGTATGATTGTGGCTATTATGATAAAAAAGAAATAATAATTAGTAAAAAGTACTATTATTATGTCTTGGTTTGAAGCATTATTATTGGGTCTTGTGCAAGGTCTCACTGAATTCTTGCCAGTGAGCAGTAGTGGTCACCTCACTATAGGACAGGAGATATTGAATCTTAATACATCGTCGGCTGATAATCTGTTGTTTACAGTAACTGTGCATGCTGCCACTGTGCTCAGCACTATCGTAATTCTTTGGAAAGAGATAGAGGGCTTGTTCAAAGGCACTTTCTTCACAAAAGCGTGGAACGACGAAAAGGTGTATGTATCAAAAATATTCCTCTCGATGATACCAGTATTCGTGATTGGTATGTTCTTCAAAGACGAGGTAGAGGCTATTTTCGGCAGTGGATTGTTGATTGTAGGTTGTTGTTTGTTACTCACTGCCAGTCTTTTGGCATTTGCATATTATGCTAAACCTCGCCAAAAAGAGACTATCTCTTGGCGAGATGCATTCATCATTGGTGTGGGTCAGGCTATCGCTGTATTGCCAGGGTTGTCGCGCTCGGGTACAACCATTGCAACAGGACTCTTGCTTGGCAACAAAAAAGAGAGTGTTGCGCAATTCTCGTTCCTCATGGTGTTGATTCCTATCTTAGGAGAAACATTCTTGAATATTCTTGATATGATAGAAGACCCATCGCTTGTGGGTGGTATCGGTTTTGCTCCTCTTGCAGTTGGATTCTTGGCGGCATTCATCTCGGGATGCTTGGCATGCAAGTTTATGATTAACCTTGTGAAGAGAGGTAAACTTATCTATTTTGCAATCTACTGCGCTATCGTAGGTGCTATTACAATTGGATTTAGTCTATAATGGATTTTATAACAGGAGAAATATTATATTTCAATAAACCACTGCATTGGACTTCGTTTGATGTGGTGAATCGTGTACGTCGCGTGTTGTGCCGCACTATCGGACAAAAGAAATTGAAAGTGGGCCATGCTGGTACACTCGACCCATTGGCTACGGGCGTTATGGTGCTATGCACAGGCAAAGCAACTAAGCGTATTGAGGAGTTGCAATATGGTGTGAAAGAGTATATTGCTACATTGCAATTGGGAGCAACTACTCCATCGTTTGACCTCGAACACCCTATCGACCAAACATATCCGACCGAACATATCACTCGTGAATTGGTAGACGAAACCATCAAACGTTTTGTAGGCGAGATATGGCAAGTGCCACCTGTGTATTCGGCTGTAAAAATTGATGGTAAACGCGCTTTTGACTATGCTCGCAAGGGTCAAGAGGTAGAAATCAAACCAAAACTGTTGGTTATTGACGAGATTGAGGTGTTGAAATTCGAAGATATGCAATTGTCTATCCGCGTGGTGTGTAGCAAAGGTACTTATATCCGCGCATTGGCTCGCGATATTGGCGAGGCTCTCAACTCTGGAGCCCATCTCATAGCCCTACAACGCACTCAAGTGGGCGACATCCGTCTCAATGACTGCATGGAAGTGGAAGATTTCATCAAATGCATCGAAAGTGGCATAATAAAACAAGATATATAAATTGAGAATTAAATATCTCTTATTACTTACTACTAATATCTATCAACATATAGTTATGAAACTATCACAATTTAAATTCAAATTACCTGAAGATCAAATTGCTCAGTATCCTTGTGCCTATGAATATGATGCTGAGGGTAATATCGTAAAACGCGTTGAGGGCTTTGATGCTCACCGCGACGAGTGTAGATTGATGGTGCTCCACGCAAAATCTAATCGTATCGAACACCGTATTTTCAAAGAACTCATCGAATATTTTGGTGATAAAGACTTGTTTGTATTCAATGATACACAGGTGTTCCCTGCATTGATGCATGGCAATAAAGAGAAAACTAATGCTCTCATTGAGGTGTTCCTTTTGCGCGAATTGAACCAACAATATCGTCTTTGGGACGTTTTGGTTGAGCCTGCTCGCAAAATCCGTGTTGGTAACAAACTATATTTTGGTCCAGACAACTCAATGGTTGCTGAGGTAATTGACAATACGACTTCACGTGGTCGTACTGTACGTTTCCTCTACGATGGTACACATGAAGAGTTCAAACGCGACCTATTCGCGCTTGGTAACACTCCTCTTCCTGCACACATCAAACGTGCGCCTGAGGCTGATGATGCAGAACGCTATCAATGTATTTTCGCTAAAAACGAAGGTGCTGTAGTATTGCCTGCTGCTGGTGCTAACTTCTCTCGCGAGATGTTGAAACGCCTCGAAATTCGTGGTGCTGAATTCACTTATGTTACTCTCCACGCGTCGCTTGGTATGTTCCGAGAAATTGATGTTGAAGACCTTACAAAACACAAACCAGATTCAGAACAAATGGAAGTGAATGAAGAGGCAAGTAAAAAATTCAACGAAGCATCGGCTCGCGAAAGTCGTATCTGTGCTGTGGGTACAACTACTCTCCGTGCTATCGAAACGGCATCTACCGCTAATGGTCAAATCAAACCTTTCGAAGGTTGGACCAACCGTTTCATCTTCCCACCTTATCAATTCACTACAGCAAACTGCTTGGTATCTAACTTCCAATTGCCATATAGCACAATGCTCATGAATCAAGCCGCATTTGGTGGATACGACAACGTGATGAATGCTTATAACATCGCACTCAAAGAAGGCTACCGCTTTGGTTTCTATGGCGATGCCCTCCTTATCCTCCCAGACTAATCCAAACTCAATTCAATAAATAAAGAAAACGGCTATACGAACACTCAGTTCTTGTAGCCGTTTTTATACGGGTAACCTTTAACTCTTAAGTCGATTGATCTAACGGACATTATCACTTTGAAATAATGTCGAGCTTATCTGTCTTTAGACGGACTTTCAACCAATCTTGAAGGTGCTTGTACTCGGCTTCGGTTGGTTGCATAGTCCAACTGATATTTAATGTTGGGATTGTGTCGGTAGTGTTGTTTTTAACATCAACTTTCACGGCTTCTGCCATTGAAATTTCATTTATATGAGGATAAAGCACGTGTAGTTCTCCGGCTATCTGCTGTGCTGTTACCTCGGCTTGCTTCTGCGCCAAACGTATTTGTTGACGCAAATCTTGTATTAGAGAATCCTTTTGTTCGATAGTGCGATCTTTATTTTCGATGAACTCTTGCAACATTTTGGCTTGTGTTCCAACATCAAGCGATGCACCTCCAGCTTGTCGGATAGTGAGTTTTGTATTCTTTAATCCCATTTCCTCCATGCGTTTTTGAAGCACAGCTACCTGTTCGGAAGTGAGAGATTCGCCTATAAGCGAAAGATTTATTTCATTTCCTTTACGCGAGAATGTACGTTTTTGAGATATTATCTGTACGTTCTGCATCACTGGATTGTTCTGTATATCACTGACATACTTGATAGCATTACTATTAAATGATGTCTCACGTACAACATTGATTGCAATAAATATAGATGGCACTACAACTAATATTGTGAAAATAGCAATACTGCGATGTACCTTGCGTTCGACTGTAGGGTCGAGGAAACTCTTGCGTGGGAAATGCAAATAACGCACCATCAAATAGGTTGCCAACGCAATGAAGAAAGCATTGATAAAGAAGAGATAAAAGGCTCCAAAGAAATAGATAAATTGTCCTGTTCCGAGACCATAACCTGCAGTACAAAGCGGTGGCATCAAAGCTGTTGCAATAGCTACTCCACTGACAATTGTGACTTTCTCTTGCTTACGTGATGCAGCCAATATGCCTGCCATACCACCAAAGAATGCAATAAACACATCATAAATCGTTGGTTTGGTACGAGCTAATAACTCAGATTGAGCATCGCTAAGTGGCGAAATTAAGAAATATAAACTTGATGCAACGAGAGAAATAACTATCATTATAAACAAGTTCTTCAATGATTTACGCAACAATTCGCCATCGGAAATGCCAATAGACAGCCCCAACCCCATAATAGGTCCCATAAGCGGAGAGATCAACATGGCACCAATGATGACAGCAGTAGAATTGACATTCAAACCTACTGATGCGATAATAATTGCAAAGAAAAGTACCCAAACATTGTCGGCACGAAACTCTACACCTTTGATTATATTGGCTATGGTAGTTTCGGAATCGGTATCTTCGGCAATACTTGCAAGCGATCTGATATACGCCCAAATCTCTTTGAGAATTTGCAATATCTTATCTTTCATTTCCTTTGATAATTAAATGGTTATTACTCAAATTCGGCGATAGTATTGATGATTTCGTCGGCGCTGAGACGCATAGCATATGGTGCAGCAAGGAGGTTATTGAGAGGTATGAGAGCATATTTGCCAAAAGCACTATTACCAGCAGCATCGAGACGAGGACCATAGGTAGTGAATGCTCCACGACCTGGGTCGATGTTGATAATGAGTCCGCCTACTCCACTCTTACAAGACAAAGCACGCACACCTGCCGCAAGAAGCGAAATCTCACCTGTGCGCTCATATAGTCCGTAGGAATTCATTGCGTTGATAGCACGCACAATATTATTTTCGTGGATAACTTGTTCACATTCAATCTTTCCGCCACGCGCCAAGACAACACATGCACGAGTGATTTCGGCAGGAGTGACACCAATAGCACAAGCGCGAGTGTAATTATCCAAAGCACGCATACCATCGACGATAGTTGAAAATCGACCCGTTGCCACCAAACGCATTGCAATAGCACGATTGTTGGCATTAGTTGCCATCTCAGACAAATAAACGTCTTCGAGGACAGAGAGTTGGTCATTGCCAGTAAGACGGCGCATAAAGGCAAGAAAATCATCGAAATGATTGATTGCACCAGAACTACTGATAGCACCTGCATTGTTGAGAGGGTGACCAGGACGCGACTTTTGACTCTCTGGTTGAAGTACGGCATCGGTGTTGAAGTGCATTGCAGTTGGCTCGATATACGAAATATCGCTTGGAGCTAAACCTTGCTCGAGAGCATAGATATAGAGAAAAGGTTTTACTACAGACTGTATAGATACTTTGACATCGGCACCATTGCCAACAA
>JAZLEE010000127.1:0-2048 GCA_045615085.1 Candidatus Aphodosoma sp.
AGTGTAAAATAAGCATAACCATAGTGTCCTGCAATAGCACAGTCATAAGTTGTCAATCGCACCTTGAATTTCAACGGACCATGTTTAGCATATTGACCCACATTGATACCCACAGTAGTCCACTCCTTCCACAATATAGGAGTAGAGGCATTAATAATGTGCCAAGTACCGTCGGCATCTGGGCTATTTAATAATGTCTTAGTATCCGCCACAAAGTTGGCATCACCACAACCCGTAGCATCCAACGGATTGTTATATTCGTCCAACAACTCGAGCATAAACACAGGTTGGTCAGAGCGAGGTTGATGACCAGGGTCCTCAATCACGACGGCATACTTCAACGTAAGAATCATGTTCGAACCAGAGTCGATTTGGTGTGTATATGTCACACTCTCCCACTCACCGCCAATATTCCAGTTACCCAAACGCACCGACACCACTTCGCCCTCTGGCACAGTTGGCAACTCGTTACCTGTATTAGGGTCCATTTCGCCTGGAATATAATGTTTCGTATGGCGCGAAAGTTTCGATTTATAGCCATAATCCACAACTCCATATTGTGTGCTAGTAGCAGATACGTTTGGTATAAACTTACCATCTGCATCAAATCTACCTCCCGAAGTGTGTTTACCTGTTTGGAATGTAGTTCCTGGATTATCCCAATTTATGAAGTCGATACAATGGGCAGCAGGGTCGTATGCCAACACATTGTTCTTAACCACCCATATCGAAGTATCGTCAGGACAGCAGCTGCGCACAAACACATCATACACACCCTCTTCCATATCTTTCAACGTGTGAGATGTTTGGTTGATATTCTTCACCACGTGCACCTCTTCTTCGCCATATTTTTTGTACATCAACTCATAGCCAGTTGCTCCACCTTCCCATTTCACAATTATGTTGCTCGACAAAGCAGACACAGTCACATTCTCTGGTTTGCCACAACCACCTTGCTCTTCAGCTTTTGCAATCTGTATATTGTCAATCACCACCGATGGCGGATTTATCACACTTGCATCATTTTTCCACACAAAAACCAATTTACCTGCTTTTGTAGCGTTTTGTTGTGTAATCTGACCAGTTGTTGTAGTCCACTCTTTCGAAGCATTCAAGAAAGGGATACCCTTCACCAACCCATTTGTCAACCAAGTAGGCGCAGTTACACTCGAATTTGTGGTCGTATTACCCGACACCCAACAAACATAAAAGCCATCTTTATCCGAATCTCCCTCACTTTTCCACGTAAAACTCAAATCATACGTGCCTTTCGGCAATGCAATCTCTTTATAGGCAACACTAAAGACTGCTTTATTGGTATACGACAATGTATTGCCCCCATCACCACTGATAATCAACGCACTATCACCCATAAACGACTCCACACCCGACACATACCACTTATTTTCGGCAGTTGCACCATTCACGCCCGGATTCAACACCCAACCACTATTCATCACACCCTCTTCAAGCCCGTCGAAATATGGCAACGATACATACGTCATCTGTGCTTTTGCCTCAACTAACCCACTAATACTCAACAACAAAACAGCACACATCGTCAACAAACTATGTGTACAACGGCCTAATAATCTGACTCCATTTTGTTTAATAAGATTGTTTTTCATAAGTATAGAGAATAGATTTTATTTTTGTTTTATAAAATTACATAATTTTTCAGCTGGCAAATTTAATGAAAATAATTGATACTCACAATAATTTAGACAATAAAATATCAATTCAACTATTTTTTTCCCTTTTTATGCGCCATTTTTTCAAAATCAACATCATAATACTGTTTTTTTTTGTACCTTTGCAAAATATTTTTCTTTTTTTCAAAAAAAACTACTTGTTATGAACAAAAAACTATTTTTCTCTATCATTTTCACCATCTTATCTGTTGTCGCATTTGCCAATACTAATGGCGAAGATGTCGACCACAATCCTGACCACGACTTTTCTTCTCTCGTCGACTTCTTCAAGTCGTACACAACCGAGCAAGCATCAGAAACTGTCGAAACCGAATTTAACAACGACGACTTTTATGC
>JAZLEE010000128.1:0-2079 GCA_045615085.1 Candidatus Aphodosoma sp.
GTGCTTCGTCCAGCATTGCAAATTGTGAAAACTAAACCAGGCATGACTTGTGTGTCAGGTGCAATGATGTTGTTCACAAAAACTCCTCAATACGGCGAAGATGGTTTGTTGATGGTTGCCGACGTAGCAGTTATGCCTAACCCAACTGCCGAAGAGTTGGCTCAAATCGCAGTTGCTACAGGCGAAACTATGCGTGCTATTGCAAATAAAGAACCACGTATCGCTATGCTTTCTTTCTCAACTAAAGGCAGTGCAAAACACGAAATGGTTGACAAAGTAGTTGCTGCTACAAAAATGGCTCAAGAAAAAGCACCTGACATGATGATCGAAGGCGAACTTCAAGCCGATGCAGCATTGGTAGAATCAGTAGGTCAATTGAAAGCTCCAGGTAGCAAAGTGGCAGGTCACGCTAACACATTCGTATTCCCATCTCTCGTAGTTGGTAACATCAGCTACAAAATGGTACAACGTCTTGGTGGTGCAGAAGCTATTGGTCCAGTGCTTCAAGGTATGGCAGTTCCAATCAACGACCTCAGCCGTGGTTGTTCTGTGACAGATATCGAACAAATGATTGCTATTACAGCAAACCAAGCTATTGCAGCTAAAAAATAAAGAAAGTAATAAGTAATAAGTAGAAAGTAGAAAGACAATGGTCTTACGACTTATGACTTGCGACTTTGTACTAAAAAATCTAAATAACAATGAAAGTTTTAGTTCTCAATTGTGGTAGTTCTTCTATCAAATATAAGCTTTATGATATGACTACCAAAGAGGTGATGGCTCAAGGTGGTATCGAAAAACTTGGTTTGCCTGACTCATTCCTCAAATTTACATTGGCTGATGGTTCGAAAAAAATCATCGAAAAGAATATGCCAGAGCATACAGTGGGTGTAGAACTTATTCTTGAAGTGCTTACTAATGCTGAATATGGTTGTATTAAATCACTTGAAGAGATTGATGCAGTAGGTCATCGTCTTGTGCATGGCGGTGAAAAATTCAACACTTCAGTAGTTATTACTCCAGAGGTTATCAAACAAATGGAGGCTTGCACTGAGCTTGCACCTCTTCACAACCCAGCTAACCTCAAAGGTGTGGCTGCAATTACTAAAATCTTGCCTAATGTGCCACAAGTAGGTGTATTCGATACTGCATTCCACCAAACAATGCCAGCACACGCATATATGTATGCTCTTCCTTATGAGTATTACGAAAAATATGGCGTTCGTCGTTATGGTTTCCACGGAACATCACACCGCTATGTATCACGTCGCGCTTGTGAATTCCTTGGTTTGGACTACGAAAATACAAAAGTTATCACAGCACACATCGGTGGCGGTGGTTCAATCACAGCAGTTAAAAACGGTAAATCAATTGATACATCAATGGGTCTTACTCCAGTAGAAGGTTTGATGATGGGTACTCGTTGTGGTGATGTTGACCTTGGTGCAATCACATTCTTGATGGAAAAAGAGGGTCTTGATGCTGCAGGTGTTAATGCTGTAATTAACAAAAAATCGGGTGTTATGGGCGTTTCTGGCGTATCAAGCGATATGCGTGATATCGAAGCTGCAATTGCTGCAGGTAACGAACGCGCTAAACTTGCTCTTGATATGTTCGAATATCGTTTGTTGAAATATATCGGTGCTTATACAGCAGCTTTGAATGGTGTAGATGTATTGGTATTCACAGGTGGTATTGGCGAAAACCAAATGCAAACACGCGACTATATCTGTCGTGGTCTTGAGTATCTTGGTGTTAAATACAATGCTGAATTGAATGGTAAAACACGCGGTGAAGAGATTGAAATCTCTACTCCAGACTCAAAAGTTCGCGTAGTAGTTATCCCAACTGACGAAGAGCTCACTATTGCATCAGATACAGTAGCATTAGTTAATGCATAATTCATAATTCATAATTATATTAACAGATAATAAGAACGAGGATGCTAAGTGGGGTATTCATTCTTCACTTCTCATTCCTCACTCCTCATTAAATTATGGCTTACAAAGTAATGACAGCCGAAGAAGCTGCCTCTTTTATCAATCACGGTGATATTATTGGTTTCAGCGGTTTTACACC
>JAZLEE010000129.1:0-3880 GCA_045615085.1 Candidatus Aphodosoma sp.
ACCTACGATAATTGCGTTAGATGCTGCTGCCAAAGTGACGTCGCTTTCTGAGATTTGACCTACTGCTTTATGGATTACGTTGACTTGAATTTCTTCAGTTGAAAGTTTCAACAACGAGTCAGACAATGCTTCGATAGAACCGTCCACGTCACCTTTGACGATAAGGTTGAGTTCTTGGAAGTTGCCAAGAGCAATACGACGACCAATTTCTTCGAGAGTAAGGTGTTTAGATGTACGAAGACCTTGTTCACGAGCCAATTGTTCGCGTTTATTAGCAATATCACGAGCCTCGTGGTCTTGATCGAAAATATTGAAATTATCACCAGCTTGAGGTGCTCCATTAAGACCCAATACGATAACTGGTTCGGCTGGACCTGCCTCTTTGATACGTTGATTACGCTCGTTGAACATTGCTTTTACACGACCATAGGCTGTACCTGCAAGCATAACATCACCAACGCGGAGAGTACCATTATTTACAAGCACTGTAGCTACATAACCACGACCTTTGTCGAGTGATGATTCGATAACAGAACCTGATGCTTTGCGGTTAGGGTTAGCTTTGAGATCGAGGAGTTCGGCTTCGAGCAATACTTTTTCGAGCAACTCATTGACACCCATACCATGTTTAGCAGAGATGTCTTGAGATTGGTATTTACCACCCCACTCTTCTACAAGATAATTCATCGCAGCAAGCGATTCTTTAATCTTATCTGGATTAGCGCTTGGTTTATCTACTTTGTTGATTGCAAACACGATAGGCACCCCTGCAGCAGAAGCGTGATTGATAGCCTCAACAGTTTGAGGCATGACGTTGTCGTCGGCAGCTACGATGATAATAGCGATGTCGGTAACTTGAGCACCACGAGCACGCATAGCAGTGAAGGCTTCGTGACCAGGAGTATCAAGGAATGTGATGTGACGACCATCTTCGAGCGTTACGTTGTAAGCACCAATGTGCTGTGTAATACCACCAGCTTCACCAGCAATAACATTAGATTTGCGGATATAGTCGAGTAATGATGTTTTACCGTGGTCTACGTGACCCATCACTGTTACGATTGGTGGACGTGGAAGGAGGTCCTCTTCACTATCAGCTTCTTCTTGAATAGCATTGACAACATCGGCAGAAACAAACTCTGTTTGGAAACCAAATTCGTCAGCAACAATATTAATAGTTTCGGCATCGAGACGTTGGTTGATAGAAACGAACAAGCCAAGATTGAAGCAAGTTTGGATAATTTGAGTAACGTTGACATTCATCATGGCAGCCAACTCGTTAGCAGTAACAAACTCGGTGAGTTTGAGGATTTTTGATTCGAGTTGTTCCATTTCTTGCTCGTTTTGCAAGCGTTGTGCATTAGCTTCACGTTTCTCTTTACGATATTTAGCACCTTTCTTAACGCCTTTATTACCTTCGGTGAGACGAGCCAATGTTTCTTTTACTTGACGTGCTACGTCCTCCTCGCTAACTTGTGGGGCTTGAATTGTTTTTTGGTGTTTATTCTTTTTCTTACCTTCTTTTTGACCTCCACCTTGTTGTTGTGGTTGAGGAGCATTTTGCACAGCTTTACTTACATCAACACGCTCGCCACCAATACGTTTGCGTTTTTTCTTGTCGCCTTTTTCGCCACCTTTAGTTTCCGCATTCGTTTCTTCTTTTTGTGAATTTGAACGATTTGCATCTTTTTGTGCTTTACGGCGAGCCTCAGCTGCTTGACGTTCTTTTGCTATACGCTCTTTTCGCAATTCGTCTTTTGATTTTTTTGCAGGACGAGTACTATTGTTGATTGCCGAAAGGTCAATTTTATCAAGAACTTTGATATCGCTCTTGAATTCGACTTTACGGAATGTGAAGATTTCGTCGTCTTTCTTTTCTTGGGTAGATTCTTCTACTGCTTTTGGTTCTACATCTACTTTCACAGCAGGCTTTTCTGTATTATTTTCTTTGGCAAGATTTTCTTTTTGGATTGGTTCTGGATCTTTTTTAACCTCTTTTTGTTGTTTTATTTCTACTTTTTTCTCTTCTTTTTTAGGTTCAGTTGGAGCTGGAGCAACCACTTTTTTAGGTTCTTCAACCTTTTTAGGTTCCTCTTTCTTAATTTCAACCTTAACTTCTGGTTCTACTTTTTTCTCAACCTTTGGTTTACCAATGGCGTCTAAATCAATTTTATCAACAACCTTAATACCAGAAGATTTAGTCTCTTTTGCTGGCTCTACTTTTGGAGTTTCAACAACTTTAGGCTTTTCTTCTTTTTCAGGTTCCTCTACTTTAACCTTTTTAGATTCTTTCTTTTGAGACTCAAATTCAGCCAACATATCAGGCGTAGCAAACTCCTTCAAAAGAAGAGCTTCTTGCTCACTTGTTAGTTTTGAATTAAAATCTTCTTCGACACTATGACCTTTTGATTTCAAAAAATCTGTAGCTGTACCAATACCAATCTTTAATGTTTTTACTAATTTTCCTAATCTTGCCATATATTTTTAGTTATTAGTGTATAGTTATAGTTTTTAGTGGTATAATCCACACGACTAAACCACAAATTTAAATAAAGCTTTATTAATCTTCAAATTCGGCTTTCAAAACAGCCAATACCTCATCGATAGTTTCTTCTTCGAGGTCAGAACGTTGAATCAACTCTTCACGAGAAAGAGCCAATACATTTTTAGCTGTATCGCAACCAATACCCTTCAATACATCGATAATCCAAGCATCAATTTCGTCGCTAAATTCATCGAGATAGATATCCTCTTCATCAACTTCAACATCATTACGGAATACATCAATAGTATAACCTGTAAGCATAGTTGCTAATTTGATGTTATTACCATTTTTACCAATTGCAAGAGAAATCTCTTCTGGACGAAGATATACGTTTGCTTTCTTGTTTTCTTCATCAAGCTCGATAGTTTGTACTTTTGCTGGGCTAAGTGCGCGAGCTATATAAAGGCTTGAATTGCTTGTGTAGTTGATAACATCAATATTTTCATTGCGAAGTTCGCGAACAATGCCATGAATACGAGCACCTTTCATACCTACACATGCTCCTACTGGATCAATGCGTTCATCGAAAGATTCAACAGCTACTTTAGCACGCTCGCCTGGGATACGAACAACTTTCTTAATTGTAATCAAACCATCGTGTATTTCTGGAACTTCTTGTTCGATAAGACGTTCCAAAAACAAAGGCGAAGTACGTGAAAGATAAATTTTTGGATTGTTGTTTTTATTGTCAACACGAAGCACAACGGCACGCACCGACTCACCTTTACGATAGAAATCTGTTGGTATTTGTTCTTGTTTTGGAAGAAGCATTTCATTCTTATCTTCGTCAAGAATAAGCACCTCTTTTTTCCATACTTGATAGATATCACCAGTTACAACTTGACCTATAATATCAGCATATTTTTCATAAAGAGCTTCTTTTTGAAGTTCAAGAATACGAGATGCCAATGTTTGACGCAAATTGAGCACAGCACGACGACCAAAACTCAAAAATTCTACTTTATCAACTACCTCTTCACCTACTTCATAATCCTCATCTATCTTTTGAGCCGCACTAAGTGCAATCTCCATACTTTCATTTTCCAACTCATCATCTTCAACGATTGTACGTGTACGAAGGATCTCACAGTCCCCTGTCTCTGGATTGATAATCACGTCATAGTTTTCATCTGTTCCGTACATTTTTGCAATCACACTACGGAATGAATCTTCCAAAATATCAATCAATGTTGAGCGATCAATCGCTTTTAAATCTTTGAACTCTGAGAAAGTTTCAATAAGATTTACTTTTTCTTTTTTAGCCATTACTTAAAGTTTATTATGTATTTAGTATATTTTATTTCATTGTATTTAAATTCAACTCGCTCGGTATAA
>JAZLEE010000130.1:0-2066 GCA_045615085.1 Candidatus Aphodosoma sp.
TCCCTAAGTCCGCTTGGCCTCCGTCTTGCTTATTGTATGTGAGAGGGGGTTGCGAAGGTAGGGTGAAGGTTGCTTGCAGGTTGCTGTATAGTATATTTAATGAGGGGAGGGGGTTATTGTATTTTTCGTGATATTTTTTTAATCATTTTTAGGATATGATTTCGTATAACACAGAAGGCGTGAAGATGCCAAAGATTGGCAAACGCGAAACTAATACTTGGATTAAGGCCGTAGTGGCTAAGTATGGCAAAAAAGTGGGCGAAGTGGCTTATATTTTTTGCAATGACGAAAAAATTTTGGAGGTGAATAGAGAATATCTCCAACATGATTATTACACAGACATTATTACGTTTGACTATTGCGAAGGCAATATATTGAATGGCGATATTTTCATTTCACTCGACACCGTGGCAAGCAATGCCGAAGAGTTTGGCGTTACCTACGACGAAGAGTTGCACCGCGTGTTGATTCATGGCATCTTGCACCTTTGCGGCCAAGACGACCAAACCCCCGAACTCCGCGCCGAGATGATTGCGAAGGAAAATGACGCATTAAAATTGAGAATGGAAAATTGAAAATTAAGAAATACCATCCGGATATATTCTCTCTCAGATTTACATTATCACACAAAACATTCAATTCTCAACTCTCAATTCTCAATTCCCTTGCGTGCAATAGTTCTGACATCGACGCTGTATAGCGACAATAGTTATATGCTCAATTTGTTTACCGACGAATTGGGCTATGTGGTTGTATCTGTAAAGGTGGGCCGACGCAGCAAGGTGCGACTATCGCATATTCAGCCACTGACTCTGCTATCGGTGGAACTGCACGGGCGACCTTCGCAACAGGTGATGCATGTGATAGAATGTGTGGCTCTGCCAGGATGCGAGATGCTGATGATGGAGCCTGCCAAGGTGATGATGGCGCAATTCTTGGCCGAATTTCTACAACATGCTCTGCGCGAGGTGCAACGCGACGAACGACTATTCAACTTCGCATTCGATTCTATTCTCCGCTACAACGACATAGAACGCGGTGCGGCAAATTTTCACCTCGTATTCCTGGTCAAACTAACCCACTATCTTGGCTTTTTTCCTAATCTCGAAGGATTTGATGCTGGGGTATGTTTCGACTTAGAGAACGGATGTTTCGTGCGTCGATTGCCATTGCACCCCAACTACCTACTACCCGAAGCTACCATCGCTCTTGCCAATCTGCTACGGATGGACTACGACACTATGTATCTCTACGACATCAACCGCCGCCAACGCAACGAGGTGCTCGACTACATTATTAAATACTACAAACTGCACTTGGCCGAATTTGGCGAACTTCGCTCGCTCGACGTCCTACGCGAACTTTAAACTTTTTATTTTTCCCAGACAGGAAGACAAGAAAACAAAAAAAATATCCCATGTTATTCTCCCATAAATGACTCTTTTTTAGTCCCACAAATCAAAACAAATAAATTAGATATTTATAAAGATTTGTGACCATTTGTGAGATTTGTGGGGAAATAAAAAAATGGAAGATTGTGGGTAAAAAGAAAAAATCATGTCCTCTTGTCTTCATGTCTAAAATATATACTATAAATTTATGTCTCTACCAACTACTTTAGGAACCGAACCGATTGGGCGATTATTGCGACAATATGCCGTACCAGCGATTGTTGCAATGACTGCCTCGTCGCTATATAATATGATCGACAGCATCTTTATTGGCCAAGGCGTAGGCCCGTTGGCCATCTCGGGATTGGCAGTTACATTCCCATTTATGAACTTGGCGGCAGCGTTTGGCGCATTGGTCGGTGTGGGTGCAAGTACGATTGTGTCGGTGAAATTGGGGCAAAAAGATTATGCTTCGGCTCGCAAGGCGTTGGGCAATGTTGTGGCTCTGAATATCATTATCGGAGTGGCATTTATGGTGATATCGCTGTTGTTTCTCGACAAGATATTGCTATTTTTCGGAGCGAGCGAAAATACGCTACAATATGCGCGCGAATATATGGAGATAATACTCTACGGCAATGTAGTGACACATATGTACTTGGGACTCAATGCAGT
>JAZLEE010000131.1:0-4040 GCA_045615085.1 Candidatus Aphodosoma sp.
CGACATCTTCGAAAAAGGCACATGCACTGTCCTCCTTCCCGACCCTGTATATCCTCTCTACAAGGCCACATCGCTCATGGACGGACAAAAAATCATCTACCTCGAGTGCAACGAAGCCAACAACTTCCTCCCTGCACCACCAGATTTCCCATCCGACCTCATCTATCTCTGCTCACCAAACAATCCAACTGGTGCAGCCCTTAGCCGTGCTCAGATGCAAGCATGGGTCGACTATGCCAACAAACACAATGCCGTGATTCTCTACGACAATGCTTACGAACGTTTCATCACCGATGCCGACTGCCCTCACTCTATCTTTAGCATCCCTGAAGCTCGCACTTGCGCTATCGAATTCAATTCACTCTCAAAAACTGCAGGTTTCACATGCGTGCGCAGTGGCTATACTGTTGTACCAAAAGACCTCGTTCGCGATGGCATATCACTCCTCCGCCTATGGCAACAACGCCAAACTACCAAATACAATGGCGCACCTTATATGACTCAACGTGGTCTCGAAGCTGCCCTTTCTCCAGAAGGTCTTGCCGAAGCCGACCAAAATATCCAATACTACAAACGCAATGTCAAACTCATCACCGACGTACTCGAAGCCAAAGGTATCTTCTACACCGGCGGGCACAACTCGCCATATATCTGGCTCAAATGCCCTAATGGCATGTCGTCATGGGAGTTCTTCGACTATCTTCTCAACAATGTCTACGTAGTCGGAACCCCAGGCGTAGGATTCGGCGAGTACGGCGAAGGCTACTTCCGCCTCACCACTTTCAACACCTACGAAAACACTGCCGAAGCAATGCGCCGTATCAACGAACTACTCTAATTCATCTACCAATAACAACAAAAAAAGACAAGAGCAATTGCCCTTGTCTTTTTTTTATTTATCTCTCAAAGATTTCAATTATCGATTCTCACAAAGTTGCCATCTCTATCAAACACCAAGTCGATATCTACGTTCAACTCAACCTTGTATCTGTTCCAATTTTTTTCGATTTTCACAATAAAATACTCAGCATACTTAGATTGCACATAGTTCAAAATCTTTTCAGGTACAATTGCATCAGGCACTGATTCTGGATCACAATCCACCTCAGTCCATTCACCATCACTATTAAATTCCAATTTCACACCGCAACTCAACACCACATCATACGTCACCACACCCAAATCACGGTCCTTATCAATAGCCACTACATTACAACCAGGAAACATGTCGGCAATAAACTGCGTAGTCTTAGTAGGCAAATCGCCCGAATCCACCATCTTGTCATGAAAATCACACGATGCAAACACTGCCATAGTAGGCAATAACATTAAAAATAAAAACAACTTTTTCATAATAAATAGGTTTTAGAATTAATAATAGATTTGTTCATTCACTTCATTAGACGCAAACACTATGCCAAAGTTTAATCGCTTAATAAAAAAAACACGAGAAATAAGACTTTTACCTCTTATTCTCGTGTCTAATATCTATTTATTTCACAAAACGCTTCAATATCTTCTCTAATTTCTGAGCATAGTAGCGATACCCAAGGTCAGTATAGTGAATACCATCCACTGTGCCTTCGTTGTCATAACCAAACAAACCTTCGGTAGTCACATAATAGAGTTGCTTTACACCATCCTTTTTGAGTTTCTTGTAGTTACGCAACCACGCCTCATTCTTCTTAGGCAAATAATCCTTGAAGAAAGTATCATATTTAGCATATGTATATGTATGCCCTTCGACCATCACAATTGGCACTTCAGGACGCAAACGACGCAATTCGCTAACAAATGCATATGTCAAAGTATCACACATACCCTCAGTACAATTAGGCACAGGATCAAGCACATAGCATGCCACGTCAAGTATCTGAGCCATAGCACGTGCCATAATCATATCCATCTTGCCCTCGCCACTGAAACCAAGGTTAATAACTTCGCAATCAAGGTCGCGTTGGATGATATTAGTACCTGCCATACCTGTGCGAGTAGCGCAACCACCTTGAAGCACACTTGTGCCATACATCACAATGCGTTTATCTTTGCGTGGACTATCCACTTTTGGTTGAGTAAGCGTTGCAGTGCTATCCACACCAATAAACATCTCAGTCACACCATCATATAACGGAAGATAGATAATAAATTCGTGTTCCGTACCATCAAAGTTATCTACAAACACCTTTTCGCACTCTTTAGTTGCTTTATCTTTCACCATTGGGCGACAAGTGTTTACATACTCCCATTTACCTTTTTCATTAAGTATATAAAGGTCGGCGCCTTTAGTACCAGTGTCTGCCATATGATACATGTGGAAGTCTTTCAACAAACGATAGCGCACTGCCACTCGTTTCGAGTTTGAGGCAAAACGAATTGCCACACCTGCACTACACAACCCTCTATCCCACAAGTCAGGACGAATCGAGTCTTGCATATATTTAGGCAAGCGTGAGTAAGGCGTTTCGGTGTCAAAGAAACCTTTATTTATCATTCTGAACTCCAATGCATCTACATAACGTAAAGGTTGTTCTTCTTTCTTCTCTTGTGCAAATATCATAACACAAGACAACAAACAAAATACGCAAACTAATAATTTTTTCATATCCTAAAATATAAATCAATTCATAATTATTAATTCCTCATTCCTCACTACTAATTCCTCATTTTTTCAAAAGTACTTTATCAATAGCCTCTTTGAGTTGTTCTTTAGGAAGTGCTCCTTGAGCAACTTGAGGATTTTCGCCCATTGGGCAGAACAACAATGTAGGGATTGAACGAATGCCAAATACTGCAGCCAATTCGCGTTCTTGCTCTGTATTCACTTTATATATGTAGATTTCACCAGCATACTCTTGAGCCAACTCATCGAGTACAGGTGCCAAACGCTTGCAAGGTCCACACCACGAAGCATAAAAGTCAATCAAACAAGGCTTATCACCAAGATAAATCCACTCTTGAGGATTTTTCTCATAATTCATCACCTTTTCCAAGAATTCGGCTTTAGTGATATGCACCGCTTTCACTGTAGCGGTTTGCTCGGTAGTAGTCTGAGCATTGTCGCTAGTCTGTCCACTATTGCATGCCGACACTGCAAGTGTTAGAGTCGCTGCAAATAGTAATGTTAAAGTTCTTAATTTCATATCCGTAATCTTTAATCTGTTATCTTTTATCTAATCTTTGATTTCTTCAAAGTCGACATACTCGCCTTCATCATCGGCAATAATCTTTTCTCCACGCTGACGGCGGTCGTTTATCTCCTCTTTAATCTCATCCTCAATCGGATTTTCCGATTCGTCATAATCATAACGAGGCTGTGTTTTACGTGACTTAGGCACAAATATACCAAGCACTCGAAACACCACATTCAACACCAATGCCAACACAAATAGCGCTGGTATCAAAATCATCATAAATAAACATCCAAACATTCCCATTATTTACGTTCTATTTCACGGAGGTTCTCCATATTCTTTTTGCGAAGGAAACCATAGATATCCTCAAGGTGTTCGGTCACTTTGCCTCCGCCAAATTCATATACTTTAGTCACCAAACCATCGAGGAAATCCCTATCATGCGATACCACAATAAGTGTGCCATCGAAATTTTGAAGTGCTTGCTTCAATACATCCTTAGTCTTAATATCAAGGTGGTTAGTAGGCTCGTCGAGAATCAAGAAGTTGAGTGGTTGCAATAACAATTTAATCATTGCAAGTCGTTTACGCTCACCACCCGAGAGCACTTTCACTTTCTTTTCAGAATCCTCTTTATTGAACATAAATGCGCCAAGAATATTGCGTATTTGTGTGCGTATATCGCCTTCGGCTATCTCGTCTATTGTTTGGAATACTGTCAATTCTTCATCCAATCCTGCCGCTTCGTCTTGTGCAAAGTAGCCTACTCTGACATTATGACCTAACAACAATTCGCCTTCGTGCTCTATCTCTTGCATGATACATTTCACCATTGTCGATTTACCCTCACCATTCTTACCCACAAATGCCACTTTCTCGCCTCGTTCAATTGTAAAGTTTGCGCCAGCA
>JAZLEE010000132.1:0-4459 GCA_045615085.1 Candidatus Aphodosoma sp.
GCATTGCCTACATAAGTGAATTCGGTGCCAGATGCAAGTTTTTTGATATCTTTGATGCGACGACAAGTGCCATCAAAGTCTTTAACTGTGTTTTGTACTTCGATAGGGAAAATAGTCAAACCATAACCCATGATGCCATATTCGACAACGCCAATTGCAGTCATTTTTTCGTACAATCTGTCCCAAACAACGTTCATTGTCGAACCATTTTGATAGATAAATTGAGTTTCATAAGGATAGCCTTGAGAGAAACCAAACTTAACAGTAGTTTCGAGATTGTCGATTCTCACGAGACGAGAAGCGAAAGACATAGGGTCGTTGACAATTTGGTCGAGAGTTGTAGGCATTGGTGTGAGAGGGTTGTTGCTACTCAACACTGTGATAGCATTAGAAGCTTCGCCTTTGAGATAGTGTTCTTGACGACCAGGAACATTACGTTCGTATTGGAATGCACCTTTGATACCCACGATAGAGTCGCCAGGATTTACGTTTTCTACAGGTTGACCTGTTTTGTAGAGAATAGCACCAGTAGCATCTTGCACGTAGAGACCGCACATGTGCTCGTTGTCGCCTTGAGTATTAGCAGAATAATATTTGTAAGTAACCAATACTGGGTTGGTGATTTCGTAAGTTACTTTAGTAGAAAGAGGTTGACCTGCAGCAATCATTTCGCCGATAGAAGCAAATGATTTGTTGCCAATGATATCATTTTCGTCGCGAAGAATAATAGTAGGATAACCAGCAGCAATAGCTTCAGAGAGGTCGTATATACCCATAACAGCAGCTTTAGTACCAACGTAAGGAGTGAGGTCTACTCCACCAGCCATTTGGATGCGAATAGTGTCGTATTGTTTACGAAGGTCGCCATCGTATTGAACAAAAGCAACGCGTTCTACAACTTCGTTGTTCTCAGTGAAGTTGACCAATTTGAATTCGCCAACAGGAAGAGAAATAAGACGAGATTCGAACATCACTGGAGTTTCGAGAATGTTGTAAACTTTTTGTTCTTGCCAGCTAATTGGGTTGCCTGAATTGATAACAGACACTTTGCTGAAGTTTTCTTCTTTGATACGGAACATAGAGCCTTTGTAGAGGCCATCTTCGATAGAAAGTTTAGAATAGTAACCTTTGAGACCTTTGATTGAGTCGCCAGCTTGAGCAGCAAAAGTATTGCCACGTGAAGTAGCAGAAACACACAATGCACTTGTTTGACCATTAGTTGTAGCTTGAATGTAGTAGTTAGAGTTCATAGGCATACGAGCTACGAAATTGACAAGAGCAGGTTCGAGGATTTCGAGTTCGACACCACTTACAGACAAACGGTTTTTGTCGTCAACAAAGTTGTAAAGGTCGACAAGATTATAGAATTTAGTAGGTTCGACATGGTAACGGTCGAGGATAAGGAATTGGTGACCAGAGCCATATTTGTCGCACATACCATAGAAAGTACCACCAGCAGGAAAAGAACGACCATCGAGTTGTGCACTGAGGTGAATAGGCATAGATGCTGCATCGTTAGTAAACGAATAAGTAGTACCATAGAGACCTGTACCTGTTTTTGTTACATCAGCAGTAACTTTAACTGCTTGGTACTCATATTGGCTTGGATTAGCAATCAATTCATCCATAGTAACTTCGGCATAAGGGATTGGATTGCCATAAGAGCCAGATTCGATGAACTCGAGGTCATCTTCAGTGAAAGTAACACGGTCAGGATTGTTGCCAGAAGCTTTTTTGAATGTACCAGAAAAAGAAGTTACGATAGTACCACCTTGGTGCATTTTGTAACCATTATAGTTAGGATCGTCAAACCAAGTAGCTGTTGGCATAAAATTGGCATGAGCCAAGAAGATAACATCTTTGTTGTCGTCTTGCACAAAGATACCAGGAATTGGTGAATTGTAGCGATAGAAGTGCAAAGTAGTCATAGCATTACCTTCGTAGATGAACTGAGCACCATCAGCCAAATTTTTGAGCTCGGCAATAGACTTAACCGTAGTATAAGCCGAAGCAAATGAGAATGAAGCCACAAGACAAACAAGTGTCAAAAGGCTACGAAATAGTAGATTTGTTTTTTTCATAAAAAAATAAATTAACCTCGAAAGAGGGCATATCGGATTAAAGTCCGAGATGTCCTCTTTGAGAGCAGTTATTAATTAAATATTATTTTACTAACGTTTTATAAGCAGTTCCGTTGATTTTTACAATCACTACGCCACGTAAATCAGTGAATTCGGTGAGGTTAGAAGAGTTGGCAGTAGCATAGAGGCATTGACCATCTACAGTATATACTTCGAGTGATTGACCGCAAGCAGTTTCGACAAAGAGAGTGCCATTTGAAGAATAAATGTTAGCATCAATCAATTGGTTATTGTCGAGAGATACATTATCACCTCCAATAGAAATACGATATACTACATAATAACCATCGAGGCAGTTGAAGTTGACAAGACCTTTGAGGATAAGGTTTTCGCCAATGATAGGATCGCCTGTATGGAGAGATGGCACATAGTGCATTTCGTACGTAGGGTCTTCGGCATCATAGAGGAAATAGTCGTCGCGAGTACCAGTGAGGTCGGTGAGAGTTTCGAATGTACCGCATACATTGTGGATTTCGACAATATGACTACAATATTTGAGAGTATCTTGAATTACCTCTTTGAGAGTAGCCTTAACAACATTGAGTTCGTTGTTAAAACTAACAATTTCTGGCACAACACCATCGACCATTTGATATTGAGGAGCATGATAAAGGTCGGTACCATAACGATAACCATCGAAGAATGTACCTTTGAGACCTTTGATTTTGTCGCCAACAACAGCATCGATATCTCCGCCACCAAGGTCGAGAGCTATAGCACCAGAAGCATCTTCGATAAATGCCCATGTTTGAGAAACACCTGAATTGACTTGAGTACGTTTGTAGTTGACAACTACTTCGCCTTTCAACCCATAGATAACTTTAGAAGAAGCTGGTTCGCCTGCAGCAATGATTTCGGCAATAGAATTGTATTCATAGTACGAAGTGAGTACATCACTTTCGCTACGAACGATGATAGTTGGTTTGTCAGTATAGATAACGCGAGCATCATAAACACCAGAAAGAATGACATTTTTACCACATAATTTGCTCATATCTAAACCTTCGACACTCATCACACGGATACTATCAGATACAGGAATCATCTCGTCAGACTCTTCGCCTGGATTACTGATTTCGTAAGAAACTTTATAATAGTATTCATTACCAACAGCATATAATTGACCATTATAGCGAGAAGCAATGATTTGAGAAGAATAGTTGAGTGCAAGTGTAGAAGAAATAAGGTCAGAAATATTGACATCGGCAACTACAGGTACATCATTAGCAGAAGAACGAACATTCAAAACTTTGTCAGCTGCTTGAACGAAAGAAGCGCCTGTGAAGTCGGCTTTATCAGTTTTGTGTTTGTAAGTGTCGGTATATTTACCAAAGAAACCATCGATGCTATCGCCAGGTTGGATATTAGTGTCGCCATCGACAAAGATAGTCAAACCATTGTTGACCATACCAGTAACCCCCATATATTGAGCGAAAATGGCAGATTGTCCGTTAGCGAGTTTAGTGACAAAGTTTACCAAAACTGCACCGCCTACATTAGCATCTACGATATCATAGTTTTTGCCTTTGTAGTAAGCCGCCATGTCAGAAAAAGAGAAGAACTCGGTAGCTTTTGTGAATTCTGGAGAACAAAGGAGGAAACGATTGTATTGTTGTCCGAGATAGGCACCCGCCATTTCGCCACCAGCAGGAGCATAAGATGAAAGGTTGGTTGGGAGGAAATATACCGAGTCAACCTCATTGTTCATATAATACTTATTGCTGATTTTAGGAGAGATTTTAGCATCGGTGATAACCACTGCTCTACCCTCGTAAGAAGCTTGATTGGCAAAGAATTCTGCCATAGTGATACGAGTAGGATTAACTGCTACGTCGAAAGTACAAGAAGGTTTTTGTTTGTCGGCAGCAGCCACAGTGATACCAGGTGCAGAACCTGATGAACCTACAGACCAAGTGGCTGTGATGTTAGTAACCTCCATACTATCTGTAACCCAATCGTTGGCTTTTGAGTTTTGAGTATAACCTTTGAGGAGAATACCACCTGTTTCGTCCTCCATAAAGAGACCATTGTAGGTGCCGTTATAGAAAGTAGTTTTGGCAGTACCTGTGTAGAAAATTTGAGTTTTATCGGCTTGTTGCTTGATTTCGGCAATAGTTTTACACTCAGTTTGTGCATTAACAAAAGCAAAAGAAGTAAGTAATGAAGCCAATACTAAGAGTAGATTTTTTTTCATAGCACTATTGTTTTAATAATTGTTTCTAACATCAATACTATATCTATAGTATAACTCTGCAAAGTTACACATTTTTAATAAGAAAAGTATCAATCTAAATGTTAATTATCATTAAAAAGGGCAG
>JAZLEE010000133.1:0-1693 GCA_045615085.1 Candidatus Aphodosoma sp.
TCGCCGTGTTGGATTGCACGGAGACGGTTGTAGAGTTCAGTTGATTTTGGACCTGGGTTGCCATCGCCAAATGTGTAAGTGATGTCGTTTTCGATGTCAACGATTTTGCTTACTGGAGAGATAACTGCTGCTGTACCGCAAGCACCGCATTCGTCGAAGTGACCGAGTTCGTCAACTGAGATAGGACGGCGTTCGATGCGCATACCCATATCTTCAGCAAGAGCAATCAAGCTGCGGTTTGTGATAGATGGGAGGATAGAGTTAGAACGTGGAGTGAGGTAAGCATTGCCTTTGATAGCGAAGAAGTTGGCAGCACCGCATTCGTCGATATAACGTTTTTCTTTTGGATCGAGATAGAATACGTTTGAGTAGCCCATGTCGTGGCTTTCTACAGTTGCAGTCATAGAAGCAGCGTAGTTACCACCAACTTTGATGTTACCTGTGCCGAGAGGAGCAGCGCGGTCGTATTTGCGGCTGAGCATGAATGGAGTAGATTTGAAACCACCTTTGAAGTAAGGACCTACAGGAGTAACGAATACTACGAATTCGTAGTCGTCAGCAGGTTTAACACCAACGAGAGGAGTTGTAGCAAACAATACAGGACGGATGTAGAGAGAAGCACCAGTGCCGTAAGGTGGGATGAAATCTGCGTTGAGTTCAACTACTTTTTTCACTGCTTCTACGAATTTTTCGAGAGGAAGTTCTGGCATTTGGATACCACGGCAAGAGTCTTGCATACGGCGACCGCCATCTTCGATACGGAAGATACGTACTTTACCGTCTTTGCCACGGAATGCTTTCATACCTTCGAAACATTCTTGTGCGTAGTGAAGAACAGCAGAAGAGATGTGAAGAGTGATTTCTGGAGTGTCGCACACGCGAAGTTCGCCCCATGCTTTGTTTGTGTAAGTACAACGAACGTTGTAAGGAGTAGGAACATAGCCAAATCCGAGGCTACCCCAATCAATGTTTTGTGCCATAATTAGTTTAGAGTTTAGAGTTTAGAGTTTAGGGTTTATTTGACATTTTGCCCCTATAACTCAAGTGTTAGTATTAGTTGTTTCCTTTAATTAATAGGCATAAGATTTTTGAGATAAATCCGTGCTTCGTTGCCCATGTTGAAGAGTAGGTCGATGATGCTCAGGTTGGGTGTGAAGCCGAATTTTTGGTCGAAAATTTGATAATACGGTGTACTCAAATTCTTGTACAAAGTTACATTAAATTTTTTAGGATTTATCACTTCTCGCAAATCTTTTGTGTTAAAATTTGTGGTTTCGATATAACTGTCTGAAAGAGAGAAGTCTATTTTTGTGAAATTGAGCAATTCGAGTGTTTTTTGTTGGATTTCGAGGTTGAAATCGAGCAGAAAATCGTATTTTTTGGCATAAAAAGGGGCGTAGTCGTCGCAAAAATATTCGAAAAAAGGCGAAGAATTATATGCTGACTGAATTGTGCGCCAATGGAGTTGTTGCCAATTGTCGTGCTCCGAAATGCGTATCTCTTTGATAGGCGTTTTTTCTTTGGGTTTGATAATGGGAATAGTCAAGTCTTGAACACCATTGGCTGTGAGAATGGAACAGCGATTGGTGTAGGTTTGCTTGATATAGTGGGAGTGTTGGTCGATAGTCGATCCGCCTTGTATGAGATGGGCGTAGTAGAGGATGTTGCCGAGATAGGTGAGAGGGAGGAGCAT
>JAZLEE010000134.1:0-4071 GCA_045615085.1 Candidatus Aphodosoma sp.
GAGCGAATGCATGTCATCGACAATGCCATTATGATTCAGGAGGAAGACACCATCCACTACAACCAAGTGTCGGGCAAAGAGATTCTCGCACACATCAAAGACCAAGAGTTGGACCATGTAGATATTTCGGGCAACGTAGAGTCAATATTCTACCCCAACGACCAAGGCGACCTCGTCGGACTCAACACCATCAAAAGTAGCTACATGACCATCTACTTCAAAGAAGGCGAGCTCGAGCGTTTCATCGTATTTCCTTCGCCTACAGCAGTGATGTATCCGCTGTCGCAAGTGACCAGCAATATGCTACACCTGCCCAACTTCACTTGGCAGATAGATATATGTCCTACATCTAAAGACGACATATTCCGTCAACCTAAACGACTCTCTCAAGCCGATGTAGCAGCACAAAAACAAGAGCTCAAAGCACAAGAGCAAGAAGAACGTAAAAACAAACGCAAACAAAAGAATCAAGAAGAATTAATCTCGCTATAACCCAGCAATACAATTCATTATGCGTCCTATACTAGTGATACACAACGACTCTCGCACTAGCGAAACCCTCTCGTCGCTCATTGCCAAGCAAATGAGTTTCGACGTGCGCCCTATCGCTACCGACGAGTTAGACCGCATCGACTCTATCGTCGAAAACGAAGATGCCGCCCTCCTCATCATAGGACTCAACCACGACCGAGAGATACAACCTTACCTCGACAAATGTCGCGAACTGCGCATACCTTATATATTCGTTAAAAACAATCTGCCTGCCGACTACAACATCAACACCATCCTTCTTCCTGTATCCAACCTCGAAGAAGAGCGCGAAAAGGGCCCATATGCCTCATCATTTGCTCGCCATTTCGGGAGCAACATCCAATTCTTCCAACCCAACGACTATGGCACAAAGGCAGCCACCAACATCGAAGCCATGAAGGTGCTATTCGCCTCATTCAACCTCACCCACACCACCACTCAAGGCAAAAAAGATAGTAGCAACATCGAACTCGAAACCGCCAAAACACATACCAACACACCAAACTCTATCTTAATCATATCTGCATCGCGCGACTATGGCCTCGACGACCTAATCTTTGGTCCTAAAGAACGCAAAATACTGAAAACTACAAATATACCAACTATGTTAATCAATCCGCGAGGCGACCTATATGCCCTTTGCGACTAAAATAATTTTATGCTTATGAAACGTCTAACTATTCTCATAATCAGCATCTTTAGTCTTGCACTATGCTTTGCTCAAACTCCCAACTATCCTGTCGTTGAAAAAGATGGTCACAAATACTACGAATACACCATCCAACCTGGCGACGGTCTATTTGCCATTGCACGCAAATTTGGCATCAAGCAAAACGACCTCCACGAAGCCAACGCCAACCTATCAACCGACATCAAGGTAGGCGACAAACTACTCATCCCTATCCTCGAAACCATCGTTGCGCCCGAAACTAATGCAGCCACTACCCATATCGTAGAAGCCAAACAGACGCTCTACAGCATTTCGCGCCTCTACAACGTGCCTGTCGACACCCTCATCGCGCTCAATCCCGATGCCAAAAATGGAATCAAAGTAGGCGAAACTATCATAATATCTCGCAGCAAAAAGATAAATACCAACCAAGAGACCGCCGCTGCGCCTGCTCCACAAGCAACGCCTACCACATCAACAGTCATCACCCACACAGTCGAAAAGAAAGAGACCCTATTCTCTATCTCAAAAAAATACAACGTAGCTATCCACGACCTCATTGCGCTCAATCCCGAACTAAATGAGGGACTAAAAGCTGGTGCTATCATCAAAATATCAAATGGTAGCGCACAAACACCAAACGAACCTGCTCTCAGCACACCACAACCTGCTGATGACCAAAACCCAACAAAAACCGACAAAGCAGAGAAACCAAATCGTCATCATCGCCCTACGGTTGCCACTTCAACACCAATCGACACCATCGCAACACCAACCGTCGCACCTACTCCTACACCTACTCCAATCGTCTCTAACCCAACCAATACCGCTGCGCTCAACATAGCATATCTCCTCCCACTCGTACCCGAAAATTCCAACGACGAAAAGAATCTCCAACGCTTCATCGAGTTCTATCGTGGCTCGCTATTAGCACTCAATAATGCAAAGAATCAAGGCATCTCGGCAAATGTCTACACCTACAATTTGCCTAAATCTGCCGACAAAATCAACGAAGTCATCCTCCAACTCAAAGAGAAACATATCGACATCGTCATTGGTCCAGCCTATTCCGAGCAACTCAACCCTGTGCTCACCTACACCAAAGAGCGCAACATCACCACTATCGTACCATTCTCTAGCAAGATAGACTCAACCTACTATCACCCAAATCTCTTGCAATTCAACCCACCACAAGACTATCTATTCTCTACCGTACTAACCGCCTCATTTGCCCACCGCAATTTGCAATACATCATTGCGCATTTCAACAATTGCACCAACAAAGGTGAGGTCTTTGCCAACAACCTCAAAAACCTCTTGAACGAAAATGGCAAGGAGTTCAAAGAGATAACCCTCAAACCCCACCTTGTCGATTCATTAGCACAAATGGTTGGCACCGACACCACAATCCTCGTTCTCGGCTCATCGCGCATCAACGACGTAGCCCCAATTATCGACAGTCTCAGTCGCTACCAATTGCCACAACTCCACGTGTGGGGCTTCGAAGATTGGGGCACAAATATTATCAAAAAATATCCTCAAACCCTCTTCTACTCACTCTTCTTTGCACAAGAAACACCCGAGTACAGAGAGAGTTACAAAGCCTGGTTCGGAGCTCGCAAACAAACAGTAGGTGCGCAGTACGACCTCCTCGGCTACGACCTCACCACCTATGCCCTCCATGGCATCAAAGGTGGCACACCACAATCCACATCGGCTTCAAACTACATGCAATCCTACCCTACATTCCAATTCACCGAAGGCCGTTGGCTCAACACCAACTACTACCTCCTTCGTTGGGACAATATATCTATCAAAGAAGTAAAATAACAACATGAAGCGAATCTATCTAATCATCACGTTCTTGCTCGGCGTATGCTTTGCCCATTCACAGCAAACATACCCTCAATATGCCTTAGGCGTCAGAGGTGGCACCACGTGGTCGATGATGTTGTTCAACCCCTCTGTAGGTCAACTATCTATGCCTATGACCTACCATGCCGGAGCCCAATTCCGCATGATATCCGAGAAGTATTGCGGCATCAAACTCGAACTCAACTACTCGCAAAAGGGCTTCAAAGACAAATATGGCCATCGCCGTCTCGACTATATCGAACTTCCCTTCATGACACATATCACCTTCGGACAACGACTTTTTCGTTTTTTCATCGACCTTGGTCCCGAAATTGCATATCTTTTGCAAGACAACACCACGGCGTCCGACCAACCACAACACTCGCTACCAGCCAAAAATCGCTTCGACTATGGCATCGTAGGCGGACTCGGTTTCGAGTTCAACACACGCACTGGCATCTACACCCTCGACGCACGCTACCACTTCGGTCTCAACAACGTCATGGGCAACTCCGCCAGCGAATATTTCAAATCATCCACCAACCAAAACATCACACTATCAATAGCATACCTATTCCCATTCCAATAACAAAACACAGAATATTTACCGTCAAACCAACACAAAACAATCAACAAGCAACACAACATACACCACTGACAGCAAAAACATCAGACTATTCTAAAAAAAAACTCACCCAAAAAAGCACAATATCAATTATTTTTTGTATCTTTGCACACTGATTTGTGAAAAACATAAAAAAATCATTAACATTTAAACGATAAACAATTATGATTAAACTCGGTATTAACGGTTTCGGCCGTATCGGACGTATGGTATTCCGTGCTGCAATCCAAAACTTCAGCAACGACATTCAAGTAGTAGGTATCAACGACTTGCTCGACCCTGACTATCTCGCTTACATGTTGAAATACGACTCAGTTCACGGTCGTTTCCAAGGCGATGTAACATTCGAAGACAACTACCTCGTAGTTAACGGACAACGCATCCGCCTCAC
>JAZLEE010000135.1:0-3181 GCA_045615085.1 Candidatus Aphodosoma sp.
ATCCACCCCTCGCAAGCGTTGGATTTCATCGAGAGTCTCGACATCACACAGTTTTGGGGAGTAGGCAGCAACACGGCGCGCCGCATGCGCCAACTCGGCATCCACACCCGCAAACACCTCCGCCAATGCTCACTCGAGATGCTCACTCGCCAATTTGGCAAGATGGGCCGCACCTACTACGACTTCGCCCGGGGCATCGACCTCCGTCCCGTAGAACCTATATATATCCGCAAGTCGGTTGGTTGCGAGCACACCCTCGAGCGCGATGTGTGTCGCACCTCGTCGGTCATCATCGAACTCTACCACGTGGCCACCGACCTCATCGAGCGCCTCGAGCGTCAACAATTTGTAGGCAATACCCTCACGCTTAAAATCAAGTTTTACGATTTCAGTCAAGTGTCGCGCAGTCACACCTCAACCCATCCACTCACCGACATGAAATCAATACTCCCACTAGCCAAAGAGTTGCTCAAAAAGGTTGATTACCACCAACGCCCTATACGCCTCATCGGACTATCGGTTTCCAACTCTCACGACCACACTCCTACGCCCCACGCCAAAACATGGGAGCAACTATCGCTCATTTTCCCTCCTTTCGACTAAAATTATAGATTCATCCAAAAACAACAGTCTGAAAATATATATAATTTTCAATATTATATTTTTCTTCTATCCGTTGAATATCAGCATTATATTTTTATAAATATCTATAATATTTACCCTCTAAAATTTTTCACACAAAAACACACGAATTATATATGCCAAATTTGGAGGTCTCGGATTTTATCCCTAACTTTGCTCTCGGAAAGTCAAAAAGGGCCCATGACCGACCAAAAACAAACAAAATTATTAACCCCTCTAAAACCCCAAATAACATGAAACGATTGTCATTATTAGTGCTATTATTGACAACTGCACTATTCGGTTTTGCCGAAACACCCGAACATCGCAAAGAAAACCCTCACGAAATTCGTATAGGTATCGCCGATAGTTATATGGAGGCTTGCCTTGAAAATGGAGGCCTTAGATTTAAAACAATCGAACCCTACCCATATCGATATGGTCCACTTAACCACACAGGACATATATTTGTTGAATACCAAAAAAGAGTGAATAGTTGGTTCAGTGCTGGCGTGAATGTTGACTATTTACATTCGTGGTATCATGTATATCCTAATTTAGGACAAGATTTTGACAAAATGACAAATTCAGGGTTCAAACTAACCATTTTACCAACTTTAAAATTCACCTACTTACATAATGAAATAATTGATTTATATTCAGCATTTGGCATAGGCGGTCACTTCTTTTACAACAATTACGAAAACTTCTATATGAGCCGAAATCTCGGCATTGCCTTTGATGCTTGCGCTTTGGGCGTTGCTGTAGGTAAAAAACATTGGTTTGGTGCATTCGAATTAGGCGGAACAACAGCAATATGTTTCCCTCTTGTATACCGACCAGGCAGTGACTGTATTCAAAAACGTAGTTTCGAAATGCCTATCCCAGTAGCAAGAGTTGTAAGAGCCTCTGTCGGCTACAGATTTTAAATACTAAAAAAACATACGTCTTTCAATATTTTTCACTAACTTTGCAGTAGTAAAAACTAATAACTTATGAAAACAGCATTGAAAATATTCGCTTTGATTGGTATTGTAATTTTAATTATGACATCTTGTGAAGCAGGTTTTAAACCAAGCAGACCTGGAGACCATGAACATCCACCTGTGCTAAACCCTAACGATTGGTACGAGCTTCATCACAACATCCGTCCTACCAAACCGATACGCATACCCGACACAATGCGAATAGTCACTGCAAAACCAATTACATACAATATACCTCAAGATTCTGTGCCTGAACTACCTCAAGACTCTATTCCTCAAGATACTATAGCATACTAACCTATCTAAAATCACAAGCCTTATGAAAACTACAAAGAAAAACATCCGTAAAGTGTGGAGCAAGGTGCTCCGTTGGACGCTCGGTTCGTTGGGCGTGACATCGATTGCCTTTGTGTTTCAGGCATGCTATGCTCCATACTATGGCGACGATTTCGACCGCTGCATCAATGGCGAGGTGCGCTCGGCTCAAACCCACGAACCTATCAAAGGCATCCGCATCACTGGCAATCAGCAACCTGGATATGAAGAGACTGATAGCGCAGGCGCATTCCACATCCACTTGCCTATCTCGCGCGAATATACGCTTCGCCTCGAGGACCTCACCGAATCGACTAACGCTTATCTCCCTAAAGATACTACAATAGCCGATTCAATCTACAACGGCGAAAAAATAATCATCTACCTCAATGAAATGAGGAATGAGGAATGAGGAATTAGAAATTGAAAAACACCAATAGATATATCATTCTGTCTAAAAATATTCTTGTCCTCCTGTCTTCCTGTCTAAAAAAATAAATCCCATGAAAAAACTAATCGCCCTAACAATAATACTTCTTTGCACCCTTACGGCATACGCCGAAACTGCTGAAACACGCAAAGAAAATCCACACGAAATACGTATCGGTATAGCCGACGACCTCATACAACGTGGATTTGAATCGCGTTCAACCGGCAATCTCCGCCTGCCAGACGTAATGGATGGATATAGACAAACAGGCTATAAAGACCACAACTATCGCAGCACTGGTCACCTCTATGCCGAATATCACTATCGCATCAATCATTGGCTCAGCGTAGGTGCTAATTTCGACACTCGCACATCGCTCTGGAAGAGAACCGATTACTCGATTTGCCAATTCGAGAGCGTAATAAACACCGAAAATCACCACTGCTTAGGTTTAGCCCTCATGCCAACGGTGCGCTTCTCGTACTACAACACCCCTTATGCAAGTTTCTATGCCTCAATAGGCGTGGGTGCACACATGCAGATGTATGACAACACCGTCGAAGCTATACTCCCTGTGCTCGACCTCTGCTATTTCGGCGTGTCGCTCGGCAAAAAACATTGGTTCTGCGACCTCGAACTCGGCATTGCCCCAATACCATTCCTCCTCGACCGCCTATTTCGCTTCAATATAGGATATAGATTCTAAATTAATAACCTCTAAAACACCATACTACTATGAAAATACGCATTATTATTGGCATTATATGCCTATTCATAATCGCAACATTTGGCTCGTGTACATATATTGATCCTTTTATTTTGGTAGGTC